>NZ_JBFJMY010000079.1:0-13490 GCF_041633695.1 Hydrogenophaga sp. | reverse complement strand
GTTGTAGCCCGCGTCTTCTTCCATGTAGCCGATGGTGTAGATGTGCACCATGAGCGAGACGAAGGTGACGACGCACATCATCATCGCGGTGAGGCCGTCGACCAGAAAGCCGATTTCCATCTTCAGCCCACCGACAACCATCCACTCGTAGATGGTCTGGTTGAAACGTGCGCCGTCCATGGCCACGCTTTTGAGCGTCATGGCCGAGAGCAGAAAGGCCACGAAAACACCCAGGATGGTGAGGGTATGCGAGGCGCGCCGACCGATCACATTGCCACCAAAAGCGGTGCCCCATATGCCGGCCAGAACGGCACCCACCAGGGGCGCCAGCGGAACGGCCAGAAGAGTGCTGGCGGAAAGGGTGGTGCTCATGCTGTTTTTGCCTTTTGTCTTGCCACTTGTGCCACGGGCTTCAACCCTTCAAGGTATTGAGTTCTTCCACGCTGATGGACGACTTGTTGCGGAACAAGAGCACCAGAATGGCCAGACCGATGGCCGACTCGGCGGCCGCCACGGTGAGGATGAAAAACACAAAAACCTGGCCGTGCAAGTCGCCCAGAAAGTGGGCGAACGCGACAAAGTTCATGTTCACCGCCAGCAGCATCAGTTCGATCGCCATCAGCAGAACGATGATGTTCTTGCGGTTGAGAAAAATGCCGGTGACCGAGAGCGCAAACAAAATCGCGCCGACAGAAAGAAAATGGCCCAACGTCAAGCTCATGCTTTGCCCTCCTCGGCTGCGTCCACCGCCGCAGCGGGCAATGGCTTTTTTGTGGCGGTTACCGGCACCACCACCAGGCGGTCGCTGGCACGCACGTGCACTTGCTCACCAGCATCGATGGCCTTGCTGTCTTTGCGGTGGCGCAGGGTCAGCGCGATGGCCGCGATCATGGCCACCAGCAAGATGATGGCGGCCACTTCAACCGGGTACACGTATTCGGAATACAGCAGCTTGCCCAGCTCCTTGGTGTTGGAGTAGTTGGCCGCGTGTATGCCCACGCCCGCGCCATCGGGGTTGGCCGTGAGCGTCGGAAAGCCCGACCACAACACCGCCATCAGCTCCAACGCCACCAGACCACCCAGGATGGCGGCCAGGGGAAAGTGCTTCCAGAAGCCTTCGCGCACCGTGTCCATGTTGATGTCCAACATCATGACCACGAACAGGAACAGCACCATCACCGCGCCCAGGTACACCAGCACCAGGGTGATGCCGAGGAATTCGGCTTTGAGCAGCAACCAGATCGCCGCCGCCTGGGAGAACGACAACATCAGGTAGAGCACGGCGTGCACGGGGTTGCGCGCCGTGATGACGCGGAAGGCTGCAAACAACAGCACCGCCGCGAAGAGGTAAAAAAAGCCGGTCTGGTAGTCCATGGAGGTTCTTCAGTCGTCTGTTCCGGATCGGTCCGGGTTCAGCGGTAAGGTGCGTCGGCCGCTCGGGCTGCCGCGATCTCGGGCTCGTAGCGATCGCCCACGGCCAGCAGCATCTCTTTGGTGAAATACAGGTCGCCGCGCTTTTCGCCGTGGTATTCGAGGATGTGGGTCTCCACGATCGAGTCCACCGGGCAGCTCTCTTCACAAAAGCCGCAGAAGATGCACTTGGTCAAGTCGATGTCGTAGCGGGTGGTGCGGCGCGAACCGTCGTCGCGCACATCGGACTCGATGGTGATGGCCATGGCCGGGCAAACCGCCTCGCAAAGCTTGCAGGCGATGCAGCGCTCTTCGCCGTTTTCATAACGGCGCAAAGCGTGCAACCCCCGAAAGCGCGGCGACAAGGGTGTTTTTTCTTCTGGAAACTGCACCGTGACCTTGCGGCGCAGCGCATAGCGACCGGTCAAGGCCATGCCCTTGAACAGCTCCACCAACATGAAGCTTTTGAAAAAATCGCGAACCGAGAAAGGTGCAACAGCGGTAGTAGACATGTGTGTTGGCCCTGCTTAGTTCCAGATGTTCCACGGGGTCTGCATCCAGCCGCCGACGAGCAGCAGGCAGACCAGGGTCACCGGAATGAAGATCTTCCAGCCCAGACGCATGATCTGGTCGTAGCGGAAGCGCGGGAAAGTGCCCCGGATCCAGATGAACATGGACACCACGAGGCAGGTTTTGAGGCCCAGCCAGATCCAGCCCGGAATCCAGTTGAACAGCGCGCTGTCGATGGGCGACAGCCAGCCGCCCAGGAACAACAGCGCCGCCAGAATCGACACCAGCCACATGCTGGCGTATTCGGCCAGGAAGAAGATGGCAAAGCCCATGCCCGAGTACTCGACCATGTGGCCAGCCACGATTTCGGCTTCGCCTTCGACCACGTCAAACGGATGGCGGTTGGTTTCGGCCACGCCCGAGATCAGGTAGACGATGAAAATGGGCAGGAGCGGCAGCCAGTTCCAGGACAGGAAATTCAAGCCCATGTTCGCGGCCATGCCCCGGCTTTGCGAGGCAACGATGTCGGCCAGGTTGAGACTGCCCGAAACCATGACCACCACGAGGAAGCAAAAGCCGATGGCAATTTCGTAGCTCACCATCTGGGCCGATGCGCGCAGCGCACCCAGAAACGCGTATTTGGAGTTGGACGCCCAACCCGCGATGATCACGCCGTACACCTCGATCGAGGTGATGGCCAGCACCACCAGCAAACCGGCGTTCAGATTGGCCAACACGGTTTCAGGACCAAACGGGATCGCGACCCAGGCGGCCAGAGCCGGCATGATGGCCATGATGGGCCCGAGGCGAAACAGGCCGTTGCTGGCGGCGCTGGGGCTGATGATTTCCTTGGTCAGCAGCTTCACCGCATCGGCGATGGGTTGCAGCAAACCAAAGGGACCGACCCGGTTGGGGCCGTGCCGCACCTGGATCCAGCCCAGCAGCTTGCGCTCCCACAAGGTGAGGTAGGCCACAGCGCCCATCAGCGGTGCGAGCACCGCCACGATCTTGATCAGAATCCACAGAACCGGCCAGGCCGCCGTGGTCCACCAGGACGCGGCGATCAAACCCAGACCACCGTTGTACATCGCGTCGATCATGCGCCCGCTCCTTCGGCCTGCACGCTCGGGCGCGCGTCACTGGTGAGCTGCAAGGACGTGGCACGGCGCACCAGGGAATCCAATTGGTAGATGGAAGCCACACAAGGCTCGGTACCGGCCGGCGCCAGATCGACCGAAGCCTGGCCTTGGTTGGACAAGCGCCCCGCATCCACCAGGCCGCCACTCACAACGCCCGGCAGGCTTTGCGCCAGCACGGCTTGCGAAGAATCGGCATCGAAGCCCGGCAGCCCCATCAGATTGCCCAGCACACGCAACACTTTCCAGCCCGGCCGGGTTTCGGCCAGAGGACGCACCACGGCGTGGAAGCTTTGCAGCCGGCCTTCGGTGTTCACAAAAGAGCCCGAGGTTTCGGTGAAGGGCGCAATGGGCAACAGCACATCGCTCACATCCATATTGGCCTTGAAGGGGCTGAGCGTGACCACCATGCCGGCAGACGCCAGACCGGCCGAACCGCGCGCGCTGTCGTGCTCGGGCTCGGTGTTGAACAGCAACACGGCCTTGAGCGCGCCACCCAACATTTGCCCGGCGTTCAAGCCACCCGGCCCGGGCAGCGCAGCGGCGAGCTGCGCGCCCACCGTGTTGGCCGCTTCGCCCAGATAACCCACGCTGCCACCAACCTGGTCCGCGATCCAGTTCGCGAGCGACAACAGGCTGGACGCTTTTTCGTGGTGTGCGGCTGCGTTGCCGAGCAAGATGGCTTTGTGCTCACCGCCCAGCAAGGATTTGGCCACGGCACGTGCGGTATCGCTGACCTCGGCGGCCACGGGTGCCTGCGCGCCGGTCTCGGCGGCCACCGCCGCCGCAATCCCCGCCAGGGCCGAGACCCAGGTCGCGCTGTCGGCCAGCACGGCGTTTTTCACCGGCATGGCCCAGTCCTGGGCTTGCGCATTCAACAGGTTGACCTGCGCGCCCTTGCGCACCGCCTGGCGGATGCGCTGGGCCAACAGGGGTTGGTCTTTGCGCAAGTTGGAGCCCACCACCAGCACGCGCTGCAACGACGACAGCGCCGCGATGGGCATGCCCAGCCAGCGCGCCTGAGCGGCGGATGCGGTGTTGGAAAAATCGGCATGGCGCAAACGCGCATCAATGTTCTGGCTGCCCAGGCCGCGCACCAGCGCGCCAGCCAAGCTCAGCTCTTCCAGGCTGCTGTGCGGACTGGCCAGCAAGCCGATGGCGCCAGCGCCGTGTTCGGCCTTGACCTGCTTCAGTCCGTTGGCCACGTATTCCAGCGCGGTCTGCCAATCCACGGTTGTCCACTCGCCGCCCTGCTTGATCATGGGCGCCGTCAGACGCTCTTCGCTGTTGACGGCCTCGTAGGAAAAGCGGTCGCGATCGGCGATCCAGCATTCGTTCACCGCTTCGTTTTCCAGCGGCACCACGCGCAGAACCTTGTGGTTCTTCACCTGAACAATCAGATTGGCGCCGGTGGCATCGTGTGGGCTGACCGATTTGCGGCGCGACAGCTCCCAGGTACGGGCGCTGTAGCGGAACGGCTTGCTGGTGAGCGCACCCACCGGGCAGATGTCGATCATGTTGCCCGAGAGTTCCGAGTCCACCGTGTCGCCAATGAAGGTTTCGATCTCGGCGTGCTCGCCGCGGTGCGACATGCCCAGCTCCATCACACCGGCAATTTCCTGGCCGAAACGCACGCAGCGGGTGCAATGGATGCAGCGGCTCATCTCTTCCATGGAAATGAGCGGGCCCACGTCCTTGTGAAAGACCACGCGCTTTTCTTCTTCGTAGCGCGAACCCGAAGCACCGTAACCCACGGCCAAATCCTGCAGCTGGCATTCACCGCCCTGGTCACAAACCGGGCAATCCAACGGGTGGTTGATGAGCAGGAACTCCATCACCGACTGCTGTGCCTTGATCGCCTTGTCGCTCTTGGTGCGCACGATCATGCCTTGCGTGACCGGCGTGGCACAGGCGGGCATGGGCTTGGGCGCCTTCTCCACATCCACCAGACACATGCGGCAGTTGGCCGCGATGGACAATTTCTTGTGGTAGCAGAAATGCGGAATATAGGTACCGGCCTTCTCGGCAGCATGCATGATCATGCTGCCCGGCGCGATGTCGACCTTCTTGCCGTCGAGTTCGATTTCAACCATGTTGCATCTTTCGCTGGGACACACCCAGACCGGTGCGCGCCCCTGGTGGGGACATTGAAGGAATGTGATCTGGGTGCGACATATTCGGACTGGGCGTTCAGGCGTTGACGGGCGCCATGCGGGTCTTGTGCTCGATGTAGTGCTCGAACTCCGGACGGAAGTGTTTGATCATGGCGCGCACCGGCATGGCCGCCGCATCGCCCAGGGCGCAAATGGTGCGACCCATGATGTTCTCGGCCACGTTGTCGAGCAGCGCCATGTCGCTGGGCTTGCCCTTGCCGCTTTCGATGCGGTCCACCATGCGCCAGAGCCAACCCGTGCCCTCGCGGCACGGTGTGCACTGGCCACAGCTTTCGTGCATGTAGAAGTACGACAGGCGCTTGAGCGACTCGACCATGCAGCGGCTGTCGTCCATGACGATCACCGCGCCCGAGCCCAGCATGGAGCCGGCCTTGGCGATGGAGTCGTAGTCCATGGTGCATTCCATCATGATGGACGCGGGCAGCACCGGCGAGGACGACCCGCCTGGAATCACCGCCTTCAATTGGCGCCCTTTGCGCACACCACCCGCGAGTTCGAGCAGCTTGGCAAACGGCGTGCCCATCGGCACTTCGAAATTGCCGGGGTTTTCCACGTCGCCACTGACCGAGAAGATCTTGGTGCCACCGTTGTTCGGCTTGCCACACTCCAGATACGCCTGCCCGCCGTTGCGGATGATCCAAGGCACGGCGGCGAAGGTTTCGGTGTTGTTGATCGTGGTCGGCTTGCCGTACAGACCGAAGCTGGCCGGGAACGGCGGCTTGAAGCGCGGCTGCCCCTTCTTGCCTTCCAGCGATTCCAGCAAAGCCGTTTCTTCGCCACAAATGTAGGCGCCAAAGCCGTGGAAAGCGTGCAGCTGAAAGCTGAACTTGCTGCCCAGGATGTTGTCACCCAGCAGGCCCGCCGCGCGGGCTTCTTCCAGCGCTTCTTCAAAGCGGTCGTAGCTGTCGAAGATCTCGCCGTGGATGTAGTTGTAGCCCACGCTGATGCCCATGGCATAAGCCGCAATGGCCATGCCTTCGATCACGATGTGCGGGTTGTATTGCAGGATGTCGCGGTCCTTGCAGGTGCCGGGTTCGCCCTCGTCCGAGTTGCAGACCAGGTACTTCTGCCCCGGGAACTGGCGCGGCATGAAGCTCCACTTCAAGCCGGTGGGAAAACCGGCGCCGCCACGGCCACGCAAGGCGGACTCTTTCACCGTTGCAATGACCTGGTCCTGCGTCATGCCGGCGACCCCGGTCTCGGCATCGGGTGGGCTGCCGTCCATACCGAGAATCTTGCGCAGCGCCTGGTAGCCGCCCCGCGCCTCGTAGTCCTTCAGACGCCAATTGCTGCCGTCGAGTCCGGCGTAGATCTGCGGCTCGATGTGGCGACCATGGAAACAGGTTTCAACGCCTTTGGCCTGGAACTGGGCCAGCACTTGCTGCGCATTCATGCCTGTCCTCCGCTGGCCCGCAGGCCGTCGACCAGTTGATCGAGCTTCTCGTCGCTCATGAAGCTGCACATGTGGCGGTCGTTGACCAGCATCACCGGTGAATCGGCACAGGCACCCAGGCATTCGCTTTGCTGCAGAGTGAACATGCCATCGGCGGTGGTGCCGCCCATTTTCACGCCGAGCTTGTGCTCCAGGTGCGCCAGCGCCTTGCCGCCATCGCGCAACAGGCACGGCAGGTTGGTGCAGACGTTGAGCTTGAATTTGCCAACCGGCTGCTGGTTGTACATGTTGTAGAAGGTGGTGACCTCGTGCACCGCGATCGGCGCCATGCCCAGGTAGTCTGCGATCGCCTTCTCGGCCTCCAGACTCACATGGCCTTGCTCCTGCTGCACGATGGACAAGCAGGCCATGACGGCGGATTGCGCCTGATCGGCCGGGTACTTGGCCACTTCTTTGGCAAAGCGCTGCAAGGTCGCGTCCGACAAACTGGCCGCACGCACGGGTTTGTGATCCGCTGTCATCGGTCGATCTCTCCAAAAACGATGTCCATGGTGCCGATGATGGCGACCGCATCGGCCAGCATGTGGCCGGTGGTCATCTCGTCCATGGCGGCCAGGTGTGCGAAGCCAGGCGCACGTATCTTCAATCGGTAGGGCTTGTTCGCCCCGTCGCTCACCAGATAAATACCGAACTCCCCTTTGGGGTGTTCGACCGCGGCATAGGCCTCGCCCGCGGGCACGTGAAAACCTTCGGTGAAGAGCTTGAAATGGTGGATCAGCTCTTCCATGTTCGACTTCATGGATTCGCGCGACGGTGCGGCCACCTTGTGGTTGTCGGTGATCACCGGTCCGGGATTGGCGCGCAGCCACCTGGAGCACTGCTGGATGATGCGGTTGGACTGCTTCATCTCTTCCATGCGCACGAGGTAGCGGTCGTAACAGTCGCCGGTCTTGCCCACCGGGATGTCGAAATCCATCTCGCTGTACACGTCGTACGGCTGCTGCTTGCGCAGATCCCAGGCGATGCCCGAACCGCGCAACATGGGACCGGTCATGCCGAGGTTCAGCGCCCGCTCGGGCGTGACCACACCAATGCCCACGGTGCGCTGTTTCCAGATGCGGTTGTCGGTCAGCAGCGTGTGGTACTCGGCCAGATAGGTCGGGAAACGCTGGCTGAAATCGTCGATGAAGTCCAGCAGGGAGCCCTGCCGGTTCTCGTTCATCTGCGCCATGGCGCGCGCGTTGCGGATCTTGCTGTGCCGGTATTGCGGCATGGTGTCGGGCAGGTCGCGGTACACGCCGCCCGGGCGGAAGTAAGCCGCGTGCATGCGTGCACCAGAGACCGCTTCGTACATGTCGAACAGGTCTTCGCGCTCGCGAAATGCGTAGATCAGGATGGTGGAGCTGCCGCAATCGTTGCCGTGCGAGCCCAGCCACATCAGGTGGTTGAGCAGGCGCGTGATTTCGGCAAACATCACCCGGATGTATTGCGCACGGATCGGCACCTCAATGCCCAGCAGCTTTTCAATCGCCAGGCAATACGCGTGCTCGTTGCACATCATGGACACGTAGTCCAGGCGGTCCATATACGGCAGCGACTGGATGTAGGTCTTGTGCTCGGCCAGCTTTTCGGTGGCGCGGTGCAGCAGTCCGATGTGCGGGTCGGCACGTTGCACGACCTCGCCATCCAACTCCAGCACCAGGCGCAACACGCCGTGCGCAGCCGGGTGCTGCGGCCCAAAGTTCAGGGTGTAGTTCTTGATTTCAGCCATGGTGACGACCCTGACGAGAGCAGCACAATCCAGGGAACACCGCAGAACCGGTTTGGCCGGGCTGCAGGTGTTGCCCCGTTGAGGGGGAAGCGCCGAAGGCGCACCGGGGGTGGTTCATTTCAGCCCCCCGTAGTTGTCTTCGCGGATGATGCGGGGCGTGATTTCGCGCGGCTCGATCGTCACCGGCTCGTAGATCACGCGCTGGCGCTCGGCGTCGTAGCGCATCTCGACGTGTCCCGAGAGCGGGAAATCCTTGCGGAAGGGGTGGCCGATGAAGCCGTAGTCGGTGAGGATGCGGCGCAGATCGTTGTGCCCCTCAAAGACGATGCCAAAAAGATCAAAGGCCTCGCGCTCGTACCAATTGGCGCCGGCCCACAGGGCGGTCACCGAAGCCACCACCGGAAAATCGTCATCGGCACAAAACACACGCACGCGCAGCCGGTGGTTGAGACTGACCGACAAGAGATGCACTACGGCAGCAAAGCGCTGCCCTTCCCAACGGCCTTCGCCATGGGTTTGGTAGTCCACACCACACAAGTCGATCAACTGCTCGAAGCGCGTCTCGGGCGCGTCGCGCAGGGTTTGCATGACGGACAGGTATTGGCTGGACGCAACCGTGAGCGTGACCTCGTCGCGTGCGACCTCGACCGACAAAGCCGAATCACCCAACAAACCAGCCACTGTGGTCTTGAGCACTTCGGACGAAACGGCGTGAGGCGTCGTGGAAGCTTCTGTCATGTGCATTCTTTCTGGACCATGCGGTGCGCGGCTTGCAAACCCTTTGGGCTCAAGCGCGGGCGATGGTATTGGTGCGGCGAATTTTTTGCTGCAACTGGATGATCCCGTACAGCAAGGCCTCCGCCGTGGGCGGACAACCGGGCACGTAGACATCCACGGGAACAATGCGGTCGCAACCGCGCACCACCGAATAACTGTAGTGGTAGTAGCCACCGCCGTTGGCGCAAGAACCCATGCTCAGCACCCAGCGCGGCTCGGCCATCTGGTCGTAGACCTTGCGCAAAGCCGGGGCCATCTTGTTGCACAGCGTGCCCGCAACGATCATCAGGTCGGACTGGCGCGGGCTGGCGCGGAACACCTCGGCGCCAAAACGGCCGATGTCGTAGCGTGCGGCGGCGGCATGCATCATCTCGACCGCGCAGCAAGCCAGGCCAAAGGTCATGGGCCACAGCGAACCGGTCTTGGCCCAATTGACCACCGAGTCGTAGCTCGTGGTCATGAAACCTTCTTTGAAAACGCCTTCAATCATGTGTGCTCCATTGCGCCGGCGGACGCATCATTCCCAGTCCAGGGCGCCGATCTTCCACGCGTAAACAAAACCCACCAGCAAGTCGATCAGGAAAACGACGCCCGTGACGAATCCCGTGGAGCCGATGTCGGTCAGCGCCACCGCCCAAGGGATCAGGAACGCGATTTCCAGGTCAAACAAGATGAAGAGGATGGCCACCAGGTAGTAGCGGACATCGAACTTCATGCGCGCGTCTTCGAAAGCTTCGAAGCCACATTCGTACGGGGAGTTTTTTTCGGCGTCGGGTCGATTGGGGCCGAGCACATAACCCAACACCTGCGGAACGATACCGACCGCAACACCCACCAGAATAAACAACAGCACAGGAAGGTATTGCTCGAGACTCATCTTGGGTATTTTCCGCTGACATGGCCTCGCGCCATGTTGTCCAAAGATTGGTGCCGACGGCGAGACTCGAACTCGCACAGCTTTCGCCACTACCCCCTCAAGATAGCGTGTCTACCAATTTCACCACGTCGGCTAGCTCAGAATTGTCGGGCTCGCGAGGGACAGTGCGAACCGTGCTGACAACCCATAGAGTTTACCCTGAAACGACCCCGCTTTTGAGCGGGCGCCAGGCTTTTTGGCTGCGCCCTGGTGCGCAACGGCATTGCCGTTTGACCGGGCGCAAATCCGTTCTGAAAATCCGTTTTACTTGCCCGGAATCTGCGCCGCGCCGGTGCCGGTCGGCAAGGTCTGCGCCGATTGCGGAACCACATCAACCGCCGCAGCGGGTGCCGAATCGGTACCCGGAATTTGCTGTGCGCCGGTGGGCGCTGGCACCGGCAAGGATGCACCTTCCAGCACGCTGCCGGTGGCCGGACTGCTGGTGCGCAAATTGCCAAAGTAGGCCAAGCCCAAGGTGCAGGCCAGGAACAATCCAGCCAGCACCGCCGTGGTGCGCGACAGAAAATTGGCACCCCCCGATGCACCAAACAGGCTGGCCGATCCCGCACCACCACCGCCAAATGCGGCACCAGCGTCGGCGCCTTTGCCGTGCTGCATCAGAATCAGGCCAATCATGCCCAAGGCGGACAGGATCTGGACTGCCAGAACAATGTTCAACAAAACATGCATTTTTTACTTCTCCAAAATTCTTAGGTTTGCGCCTGAGGAACGGGTCGTCAGACTGCAGGGGACGCGGCCACGATGCGCAGAAAATCATCGGCCTTGAGAGACGCGCCGCCGATCAGGCCGCCGTCGATATCGGGTTGCGCCAGCAGACTGGCCGCATTGGTGGCATTCATGCTGCCACCGTAAAGAATGTGCACCCGCTCGGGGTGCTGGGTCGCCGCCGACAACTGCTTGCGCAGCACCGCATGCACGTGCTGCGCCTGTTCTGGTGTCGCGGTTTTCCCGGTGCCGATGGCCCAGACCGGCTCGTAAGCCAGCACGATTTCGCTGGTGCAATGGGCCACGGCGTGAATAACCGCCGCGAGTTGGCGCTTCACCACCTGCTCGGTATCGCCCGCTTCTCGTTCGGCCAGCGTCTCGCCAACACAGACGATGGGCGTGATGCCCAGACCCAGCGCGCGCTGCGCCTTGGCCGCGACCAGTGCATCCGTTTCGCCGTGGAATTGGCGCCGCTCCGAATGGCCGACGATGGCGTAACGGCAGGCGAAGTCCTTCAGCATGGCGCCGCTCACCTCACCGGTGTAAGCGCCCTGCTCGTGGGCCGACACGTCCTGTGCACCCCAGGCCACGGGCGTACCCGACAGCAAAGACTGCACCTGGGCCAAATAGGGTGCTGGCACGCACACAGCCATGTCGGCGGCAGGCGCAACACCGGACAGGCCCGTGATCAGCGAGCGCAGCAAGGCTTCGTTGGCGGCCAGTGCGCCGTTCATTTTCCAGTTGCCTGCGATCAGTTTCTTCATGCTCGTTTCTCCAACTTCTTGGCCGTTCGTCCCATCATTTCCAGGTCAGGACGATCTTGCCAATGTGGCTGTTCGACTCCATCAAGGTGTGGGCCGCTGCGGCATCGGCGGCATCGAACTCGCGAAAAATCACGGGCTTGATGCGCGCATCGGCCAGCATCGGCCAGACGTGCTGGCGCAAGGCGCTGGCAATCGCCGCTTTGAAAGCAATCGGTCGAGGACGCAGAGTGGAGCCGGTGATGGTGAGACGGCGGCGCAATACCACGCCCGCGTTGATCTCAGCCTTCACGCCGCCTTGCACCGCGATAAAAACCAGGCGACCGTCTTCGGCCAGGCAATCGAGCTCGCGCGCAACGTAGGCGCCCGCAACCATGTCGAGGATCACATCCACGCCACGGCCAGCGGTATGGTCCGCCACCGCGCGCACGAAGTCTTCGGTCTTGTAGTTGATGGCGTGGTCGGCGCCCAGCGCCAGACAGGCTGCACACTTGTCGTCGCTGCCCGCCGTCACGATCACTTTCGCGCCCATGGCTTTGGCCAGTTGGATCGCCGTCACACCAATGCCGCTGGACCCACCCTGGATCAGCAGCGTTTCGCCAGCCTGCAGACGCGCCCGGTCAAACACATTGCTCCAGACGGTGAAAAAAGTCTCGGGCAGCGAAGCCGCCTCCACATCACTCAGACCGGCGGGCACGGGCAGGCACTGGCCCACCGGTGCCACGCACCACTGGGCATAGCCGCCGCCGGCCACCAAAGCGCACACCCGGTCGCCGATCTGGAGACCCGCAGCGCGCATGGCCCCCGCGTCACCCGACTCGACAACACCCGCCACCTCCAGACCTGGCAGGTCGGAGGCGCCAGGTGGCACAGGGTAGTTGCCGGTGCGCTGCAGCACGTCCGGGCGGTTCACGCCCGACGCAGACACGCGGATCAGCAGCTCGCCCTCGCCCGCCACGGGCATGGGGCGATCGGCCAGACGCAGCACCTCGGGCGCACCGAATGCACTGATTTCAACGGCTTTCATGGCGCCCTTTTCCAACATCACTGTGGCTGTGGCTGCGATGGCTGTTGTTGCGCCTGCTGATCCAGCAAGACCTTCATGGACAGCTTGATGCGGCCTTTTTCATCGGTCTCCAAGACCTTCACTTTGACGATCTGGCCTTCGGTCAGGTAATCGCCCACGCGTTCCACGCGCTCGTGGGCGATCTGGCTGATGTGCAGCAAGCCGTCTTTGCCGGGCAGCAGGTTGATCAGCGCACCGAAGTCGAGGATCTTGGTGACCGGGCCTTCGTAGACCTTGCCCACTTCCACTTCGGCCGTGATCTGCTCGATGCGGCGCTTGGCTTCGTCGGCCTTGCTGGCTTCGGTCGCGGCGATGGTGATGGTGCCGTCTTCGTCGATGTTGATCTGGCAACCGGTCTCTTCGGTCAGCGCACGGATCACCGAGCCGCCCTTGCCGATCACGTCGCGGATCTTCTCGGGGTTGATCTTCATGGTGAACAGCTTGGGCGCGAAGTTGGACACTTCGGTCTTGGCTTCGCCCATGGCTTCCTGCATCTTGCCCAGGATGTGCATGCGCGCTTCCTTGGCCTGCGCCAGTGCAACCTGCATGATTTCCTTGGTAATGCCCTGGATCTTGATGTCCATCTGCAGCGCAGAGATACCGTTGGTGGTACCGGCCACCTTGAAGTCCATGTCGCCCAGGTGATCTTCGTCACCCAGGATGTCGGTCAGCACCGCGAAGCGGTTGCCGTCCTTGATCAGGCCCATGGCGATACCGGCCACATGGGCCTTCATCGGCACGCCGGCGTCCATCAGCGCCAGGCAGCCGCCGCAGACGGATGCCATCGACGAGGAGCCGTTGGATTCGGTCACTTCGGACACGACACGCATGGTGTAGGGGAAATCGTCCT
>NZ_JBFJMY010000078.1:0-13521 GCF_041633695.1 Hydrogenophaga sp. | reverse complement strand
GGCGGCCAGACCCTGGCCCATCACGGTGGTCACATCGCCGTGCAGCAGACCGGCTGCGAGCAGTTCTTGCATCAGGTAGCCCATGCCGCCGGCGGCGTGGAAGTGGTTCACGTCGGCGCTGCCGTTGGGGTAGACGCGGGCCAGCAGAGGCACCACGTGGGAGAGCTCGGAGAAGTCGTCCCAGTCGATCACGATGCCTGCGGCGCGCGCCATGGCGACCAGGTGCATGGTGTGGTTGGTGGAGCCGCCGGTGGCGACCAGACCGATGATGCCGTTGACGATGGTCTTTTCCGTCACGATGTCGGCCAGGCAGATGGCTGAGCCGCCAGCGCGGCCGGTGTTGAGCACGGCGCGTTTCACCGCTTCTTGCGTGAGCGCGTCGCGCAGCGCGGTACCGGGGTTGACGAAGCTGGAGCCCGGCAGGTGCAGGCCCATGATTTCCATCAGCATCTGGTTGCTGTTGGCGGTGCCATAAAAGGTGCAGGTGCCCGGGCTGTGGTAGGCCTGCGATTCGCTTTCGAGCAGGGCGTCGCGCCCCACCAGGCCTTGCGCGTACTGCTGGCGCACCTTGGCCTTGGCGTCGTTCGACAGGCCCGAGGTCATGGGGCCTGCGGGCACGAACACCGCGCTCAGGTGGCCGAACTGCACCGCTCCCATGAACAGGCCGGGCACGATCTTGTCGCAAATGCCGAGGAAGAGCGCGGCATCGAACACGTTGTGCGAGAGCGCCACGGCGGTGGACAAGGCGATCACATCGCGCGAGAACAGCGAGAGCTCCATGCCGGCCGCGCCTTGCGTGATGCCGTCGCACATGGCGGGCACACCACCGGCCACCTGTGCGGTGGCACCCAGGGTGCGCGCGTGCGCGCGGATGTATTCGGGGTAGTGCTCGTAGGGCTGGTGGGCCGAGAGCATGTCGTTGTAGGCGGTGACGATGCCCAGATGCGGCGAGCGCTCGGCGTGGATTTTCAGCTTGTCGCTGGCGGGCAGGGCGGCCGTGGTGTGCGCCATGTTGGCGCAACCCATGCCGGCGCGCTGCGGGCCGGTTTTGCGCTGGTGCTCCATGGCGTTCAGATAGGTGCTGCGCGGCCCGGCGCTGCGTTCGATGATGCGCTGGGTGACTTTTTCAAGCGTGGGGTGGAGGGTGGTCATGGGGCACTCACTTACTTTATAGGGCGGCTAGGCGTTGCGCCGCGAACAGGTGATCGGGGTGGTTCACGCGATCCAGACGCTGACCGGCGTTAGGTGCTGGTGCAGCACCAACGACACCGGCAGCGCCGGGTCTGGGTTTTTGAGGGCTTGCCGGTACACCGCACGCTTGGCGTCGCCTGCGATGGACAGCACCAGCGAGCGGCAGGACAACAAGGCGGGCAGGGTGAGGCTGAGACGGGCGTGAGGCGCGGTGGCGGGTGTGACCCAGGCCAGCGGGCCGTTGCTGCGCAGAGCTGTTTCCAGTCCGGGCGCGCCGGGGAACAGCGAGGCGGTGTGGCCGTCTTCGCCCATGCCGAGCACGGCCACGTCGATCGGCCAGGGCAGGGCGGCCAGGCGCTGGTTGGCTTGTTGCACCAGCGTGCCCAGCGTGGCGGGGTTGAGCTGCGCGGGCAGCGCGTCGAAAAAGCACAGCAGCGTGGCGGCGGCGGCGGCGTCTTGCAGCAGGTGCTGGCGCACCAGAGCGGTGTTGCTGTCGGCGTGGTCGTGGGGCACGCAGCGCTCGTCCACCAGCAGCAGGTGCACATGGTGCCAGTCCAATGGCAGCACGCGCAGCTGTTCAAACAGAGCGATCGGTGATTTGCCGCCCGATACCGCGAGCACCGCCTGGCCGCGCGCGGCAATGGCCTGGCGCAGTTCATCGGCCAGGGCGTGGGCCAAGGCGGCGGGGGTGGCCTGAAGGTGTTCAGAATGCATGGGGTCTGGTGGTCGGTATCAACAGCGCGATATGGCTTGTGCAAGCGCTGCCTCAAGGCCGGGATGCAGGGCGCACCGTGCAAACCGTGTGGCCGGGCCGCAGGACCTGCCCCCTACCACTTGTGACGGGGAGCAGGTTGCGAGCGGGGCGCAGAGGCTCACACTTCCTCCACCCAGGCCGAGTTCTCGCGTGCCATCAAGGCCGACGACGCGGCCGGTCCCCAGGTGCCTGCGGTGTAGGCCTTGGGTTTTTCGTTCAGGGTTTTCCAGCCTTCCAAAATGGGGTCGACCCAGGTCCATGCGGCTTCCAGTTCGTCGCGGCGCATGAAGTGGGTGAGGCGGCCTTTGACCACGTCCATCAGCAGGCGCTCGTAGGCTTCGGCACGCCGCTCGACGAAGGCGGTCTCCAGATCGAGGTTGAGGTGCACCGGCCGCAGGCGCATGCCGCTGCCGGGCTCTTTGGCCATCATCTGCAACTGCACGTGTTCTTCGGGTTGCAGGCGGATCATCAGCCGATTGACCGATTGGCGCGGCGAGTCGGTGAAGATGGTGAAGGGCAGGTCGGCGAATTCGATGATGATTTCCGAGCGGCGTTCGGCCATGCGTTTGCCGGTGCGCAGGAAGATGGGCACGTTGGCCCAGCGCCAGTTGTTGATGTGGGCACGCAGCGCCACAAAGGTTTCGGTGCCGCTGGTGGGGGGCACGTTGTCTTCCTGCAGGTAGCCGGGGGCCGAGCCGTCTTTGGACGCGCCCGCGCTGTACTGGCCACGCACCGTGTCGCGTGCCACGTCGGCCACGGTCATGGGGCGCAGCGAACGCAGCACCTTGAGTTTTTCGTCGCGCACGGCGTCGGGGTCGAGCGAGACCGGCGGCTCCATGGCCACGATGCACAGCAGTTGCAGCAAGTGGTTTTGCACCATGTCGCGCATGGCGCCGGTGCCGTCGTAAAAACCGGCCCGACTGCCCACGCCCACCGATTCGGCCACTGTGATCTGCACGCTCTTGATGTGCGGGCTGCGCCAGAGCGGCTCGAAGATGGTGTTGCCAAAGCGCAGCACCATCAGGTTTTGCACCGTCTCTTTGCCCAGGTAGTGGTCGATCCGGAAGATTTGCGATTCCTGGAAGTACTGGCCGACTTCGTCGTTGATCTTCTGCGCCGAGGCCAGGTCGTGGCCCAGGGGCTTTTCCAGCACGACGCGGGTATTGGCATCGATCAGCGAGGCGTGGGCGAGGTTGGCGCAAATGCCGGTGAACAGGCTGGGTGCGGTGGCCAGATAGACCACGCGTTCCGATCCAGGCTGCATGGCTTGGGCCAGCGCGGCGTAATCGGCTGCCTGTGTGGCGTCCAGGCACACATAGTTCAGGCGTTCCAGAAACCCCTGCCAGCTCGCGTCGTCGCGCACCTTGGCGTCGATGAAGCCCGACACCTTCTCCTGCACAAACGCCAGGAAAGCGTTGCGGTCCCAGGGTTGGCGGCCCAAGGCGTGGATGCGGGTTTTTTCGGGCAGGTTGTGGTGCAGGTGCGCCATGTAGAGCGCCGGGAGCAGCTTGCGCACCGAGAGATCGCCCGCGCCGCCAAAGATCACCAGATCGAGCGGGGAAGCAGAGGGGGTGGAGGACTTGGAGGTGGACATGTCTCTAATTTAGTTACTGATTTGTGGTAATTCTAATGTAATCAAGTTACATGTCCAGTTCTTTTTAAGGGTTTTCTGCCCTTGCTGGATACAACCCGAGGGGGTTCACAGTGCGCGGAAAACGGGGCTGGCGGAGGCGACACGGTCCTGCACCTGGCCCAGGCTGGGGGGTACACAACCGGTCTCCATCACGCACAGGCTGGCACTGGCGATGGCATGGCCCAGGATGTGCTGCACGTCGGCGTCGTCCAGCCGCACGTCCACGGCCTTGCTGGCGTGCTGCATGGCCGGGCGCTGCAGCAAAGCCACCAGCATGCCGGCCAGAAAGCAGTCGCCCGCACCCACGGTATCGGCGACCTTCACCGGTACCGGCTCTGCGCCGTGCCAACCGTGGCCATCGCGGTGCAGCAGCACCGCGCCTTTGGGCCCGAGCGTGAGCGCCAGCCATTCGGCAGGTGTTTGTGCCAGCAGGTCGCGCGCGCCCTGCAGCGGGTCGCTGGCCGTGAAGCCCAGCGTGAGCAGATCGTCGTCGCTCACCTTGACGATATGCGCCTGGCCGAGCGCGGCCATGACGCTGGCCTGGTAGAGCGCCATGTCGGGCACGATGGCCGGGCGCAGGTTGGCGTCCACCACCACCAGCCGCCCGGCGGCGCGCTGGGCTTGCAGCCAGGGCAGGTACTTGTCCTGGTCGTCGGCGACCAAGGCCAGGCAGCCGGTGGCCACCACCGAGAGCGACGCGTGTTCGGCGCATTGGGCCGTCATCTGCACGGCATTCACCTGCCGGTCGGCCACGCCTTCCCGGTAGAAGCTGTAGCTGGCCTTGCCTTGCTCGTCGATGCCGACCACGGCCAGCGAGGTCGGTTCGTGCACCGGTGTTTCTTGCGCCAGCCTCACCCCAGCCTGGTGGATGGCCTCGGCCATGCCGCGCCCGAACCGGTCTTTGGACAGGGGATTGAGGTAGAGCGTGCCCACGCCCTGCAGCCCGAGTGCACGGGTGAGGTTGTAGACCGCGCCGCCGTTGCAGGGACGCAGACGGCCATCGGCCTCCTGGATCATGTCCATCAGGGCTTCGCCGGCGGTGGCGACTTGTAAAGCTGTGTTGGGGCTAGGGAAAACCATAACTAAATCCAATTGATTTATTAATATGAACCGAACTATAGTTCAGCCACTCCGCAGCGCAAAGCGTGAAAACCCGAAGAGGGACGACTGCCGAGGTTTGAGTTTCACTTCTTCACCTTTCTACATTCCATCGAGGAGACCTCCATGAAAAAAATTGTTCCCGCTCTCATTTTTTCCACTCTGGCGTTGGCCCTGGGCACCGCCACCGCTGCCGAGCCCGTGATCGGTCTGATCACCAAGACCGAGTCCAACCCCTTTTTCGTGAAGATGAAAGAAGGCGCCGAGGCCGAAGGCAAGAAGCTGGGCGCCAAGGTCTTGTCCGCTGCGGGCAAGATCGACGGTGACAACGCCGGCCAGGTGACCGCGATGGAGAACATGATCGCTGCGGGCGCAAAAACCATTCTGATCACCCCGTCCGACGCCAAGGCCATCATCCCCGCCATCCGCAAGGCCCAGGCGCAGGGCGTGATGGTGATCGCACTCGACAGCCCGACCGATCCGGCCAGCGCTGTGGACGCACTGTTCGCCACCGACAACTACAAAGCCGGTGTGCTGATCGGGCAGTACGCCAAAGTGGCCATGGCCGGCAAGAAGCCTGTCATCGCCACGCTCGACCTGTTCCCAGGCCACCCGGTGGGCGCGCAGCGCCACAACGGTTTCCTGAAGGGATTTGGCCTGACGGCGCCCGATGCCAAGAGCAACGAACTCGGCGGCGCAGCGGCCGGCGTTGTCTGCATGGCCGACAGTTTTGGCGACGCGGCCAAGGGCCAGACCGGCATGGAAAACTGCCTGCAGAAAAACCCCGGCATCAACCTCGTCTACACGATCAACGAACCCGCTGCGGCCGGTGCCTACAAAGCGCTCAAGGCGGCTGGCAAGGAGAAGGACGTCATCATCGTGTCGGTGGACGGTGGCTGTGCCGGTATCAAGGACGTGGCCGCAGGCGTGATCACGGCCACCTCGCAGCAGTACCCGCTGAAGATGGCTGCCATGGGCGTGGCCGCTGGCGTGGAATACGCCAAGACCGGCAAGAAAGTCAGCGGCTACACCGACACCGGCGTGACCCTGATCGCAGGCAAGGCCGTGGCCGGTGTGGACAGCAAGGACACCCAGGTTGGCATGGACCTGTGCTGGGGGAATAAGTAAGCGATAAAGGGCTCCCCCCTGCGCCGCTGCGCGGCTTCCCCCCCCTCTGGCGCCTTCGGCTGGGAGGGGGGACGGCACCATCGGGCCGGCTGAGCCGGACCCTAGGTGCCCCTGGAGGGGGCACCTCGTGCTTCTGAATTGCTCTTCGGAGCGGTCGTTGAATCTCTGTTGGGAGAACTTTCTTGAACACACTTAAAGCCAAACTCCCTCCCATGGGAACGCTCGGGCCATTCATTGCCCTGATCGGGGCCTGCATCTTCTTCTCGACCCAGAGCGATCGATTCCTCTCGGTGCAAAACTTCTCGCTGATCCTGCAGCAGGTCATGGTGGGGGGCACCATCGCCATCGGGCAGACCCTCATCATCCTGCCCGCGGGCATCGACTTGTCGTGCGGGATGATCATGGCGCTGGGCAGCATCGTCATGACCAAGATGGCGGCCGACTTTGGTCTGTCTGCGCCCATCGCCATCCTGCTTGGCATCGGTGCCACCGCCCTGTTTGGCCTCGCCAACGGCCTGCTGGTGACCAAGGCCAAGTTGCCGCCGTTCATCGTGACGCTGGGCATGCTCAACATCGCGTTTGCCGTGACCCAGCTCTATTCGGGTTCACAAACCATCACCGACATTCCCGACGGCATGCTCTGGCTGGGCAATTCGTTTCGCATCGGCGAGTCCAACGTCGTCTACGGCGTGTTGCTCATGCTCGCGCTCTACCTGATCACCTGGCTCTTCCTGCGCGAGACCGCGCCGGGCCGCCACATCTACGCCGTCGGCAACAGCCCCGAAGCCTCAAGGCTGACCGGCATTTCGACCGACCGCGTGCTGCTGGGCGTCTATGTGCTCGCCGGCGTGTTCTATGGCATCGCTTCGATGCTGTCGGTGGCGCGCATTGGTGCCGGGGACCCCAACGCCGGGCAGACCGAAAACCTGGACGCCATCACGGCGGTGGTGCTGGGCGGCACCAGCTTGTTTGGTGGCCGCGGCATCATCCTGGGCACCCTGGTGGGCGCGCTCATCGTCGGTGTGTTCCGCAACGGCCTCACGCTCATGGGCGTGTCGTCGGTCTACCAGATTCTCGTCACCGGCATCCTGGTCATCCTGGCCGTGATGACCGACCAGATGTCGCGCAAAGGAGTCAGGTAATGAGGCACCCCCTGCGCCGCTTCGCGTCTCCCCCCTTAAGGGGGGCCACGCCAGTGGCCCGGCAAAGCCGGTCCCACGGCGTGTGCTGGATCTGCACCTCTGCGTGCCCAACCTCCTTCCCTCTGGAGAACTGACATGACCCCCTCAAGCACTTCTCCTCTCGTGATCCAGGCCAAGGGTCTGGTCAAACGCTACGGCCAGGTGACCGCGATCGACGGTGCCGACTTCGAGCTGCGCGCCGGTGAAATCATGGCCGTGATCGGTGACAACGGCGCTGGAAAATCCTCGCTGATCAAATGCCTGGCTGGCGCCACCATTCCAGATGAGGGCGAGATCTACCTCGACGGTGAGCGTGTGCACTTCAAGAGCCCGATCGACGCACGCCGTGCTGGCATTGAAACCGTGTACCAGGACCTCGCAGTGGCGCCAGCCATGACGATTGCCGAAAACCTGTTTCTCGGCCGCGAGATCCGCCGCAAGGGATTCATGGGCCGCGTGCTGCAGATGATCGACAAGAAGGAGATGCTGCAACAAAGCATCGCGCGCATGAACGATCTCAAGGTCGGCATCCGCTCCATGACGCAGGCGGTGGAAACGCTCTCGGGCGGTCAGCGCCAGTGCGTGGCGGTGGCGCGGGCGGCGGCGTTTGCCCAGCACGTGGTCATCATGGACGAGCCCACCGCTGCGCTGGGGGTGAAGGAGGGCAACATGGTGCTCGAACTGATCCGCCGCGTGCGCGACAAGGGGCTGCCGGTCATTCTGATCAGCCACAACATGCCACACGTGTTCGAAATCGCCGACCGCATCCACATTGCCCGGCTGGGCAAGCGCGCTGCCATCGTCAACCCCAAGACCATCAGCATGAGCGACACCGTGGCGGTGATGACCGGTGCCAAAGAGGTGGCGGATTTGCCGCCCGAGGCGTTGGCGCACTAGGGCCTGTTCGGATTGGCGCTGTTTTCACCCCTTTTGCACTTGGAAACACTTGGAGAAAATAGTGTGACCAGGCCCTAGATGACTCCCCCCTGCTACCGAAAAGAACACCATGCTCAAAGGCATTGATCCCGTGCTCAGTCCCGATCTGCTCAAGCGGCTGGCCGAAATGGGGCACGACGACACCGTGGTGCTGGCCGATGCCAACTTCACCGCCATGAGCCTGGCTGCCGGCAAGCCGGTGCTGCGTTTGCCTGGCGTGGACATGGTGCGCGCCATGCGTGCGGTGGCGAGCGTGCTGCCGCTGGCGCAGGATGTGGCTTGCCCGGTGGCATTCATGCAGGTCTGCGACGCCGAGGCGGGGTACCGCTCAGCCGTGCAGCGTGAGGCGCTGGCGGTGTTGACGGCAGACGGCTTGCGGGACGATCAGATCGAAGCGGTGGAGCGTTATGCCTTTTACGAACGCGTGCGCAAAGCCTATGCCATCGTGGTCACCGGCGAGCTCCAGCCCTGGAGCAACTTCATCTTGCACAAGGGCGTGCTGAGCGCCGCGCTGCGCGCCTGAGCCGCGAGGACGGTGCGTGTCACACTCTCGGACTGTGAGCGATACCACCCTGCCATCTCCTGCCGCCTTCGAGGCCGCCGACAGCCTGTCTGAAAGCGCCGGGGCCACCCGTCTGCGCCAGCGCGGCTCCAACCAGGTGGGCATGCGCCAGTTCAACGAGCGTGTGGTGTTGCAAGCCTTGCGTGCGCACGGCAGCTGCCCCAAGGCCGAGCTGGCGCGCCTCACTGGCCTCACGGCCCAGACCATCGGCCTGATCACCGCGCGGCTCGATGAGGACGGTTTGCTGATTCGCGAGGCGCCGCTGCGCGGGCGCGTGGGCCAACCCTCGGTGCCGATAGGCCTCAACCCCGACGGCGCGTTTGCCGTTGGCATCAAGATCGGTCGGCGCAGCACCGACTGGTTGCTGGTCGATTTTTGCGGCCAGGTGCGCAAGCGCCTGGTGCTGGACTACCCGTTTCCCGACAGCGCCGTGTTGTTGCCGGCGATCCAGGACAACCTCAATCGCCTGCTCGACGGTCTGGGCGAACTGCGCAGCCGTGTCGTTGGCGTCGGTGTCGCCGCTCCGTTCCAGTTGGGTGGCTGGCACCGCATGCTGGGGCTGACCGAGACCCAGTCGCAGGCCTGGAACGACCTCGACCTGGGCGCTCGGGTGCAGGAGATGACCGACCTGCCCGTGAGTTTCGCCAAGGACACCGCCGCCGCCTGCGTGGCCGAATTGTTGCAAGGGCGCGGGCGCGACATCCGCAGCTTTCTCTACCTGTTCATGGACACCTTCGTCGGTGGCGGGCTGGTGATCAATTCGCACCTGCACCGGGGCGAGCGTGGCAACGCCGGTGCGGTGGCCTCGCTGCCGCTGGCGGTGGCGGCCGGCGGCGACGCGCCGGCCTTGCCTGCGCAGCTCATCAGCCAGGCCTCGTTGTGGGATCTGGAGCAACGTTACCGCGAACACGCGCTGGACCCGATGGCCGCCTACGATGCGCGCGCCATGCAGGCGCCCTGGTTGCCTTTCACCCGCGAATGGATGGCACGCGCCGCCCTGGCCCTGGCGCAATGCGTGGTCAGCGGGACCGCGTTTCTGGATCTGGATGCGGTGGTGATGGATGGCTCGGCCGCGCCCGGTTTGCTGCGCGCTTTGCTCGAGCAGACCACCGCCGCGCTGCAGGCCTACAACTGGGAGGGCATGCAGCCGCCCCGGCTGGAGTTGGGCAGCATGGGATCGGACGCGCGCGCGCTCGGTGGGGCCTTGCTGCCCTTGCACGCCTGTTTTGCGCCCGACCACGATCTCTTCCTGAAAGTCTGAGCACGGAGTCGCGCGGCGCAGGTTGCGGTTGCGGCGATCAGGCCGGTCGGGGCGCCACCGCCTGCAGCCCTTGAGCGCTCAAATGCAGCACCCGGTCCGCGCGCCCAGCGGCGGCTTCGGAGTGGGTCACCAGTACCAGAGAGGCGCCGCTCTCGCGGGCCTGGGCGTGCAGCACCGCCATCACCTGGGCGGCCGTGCCCGGGTCGAGGTTGCCGGTGGGTTCGTCGGCCAGCAACAGGCTGGGCCGGTGCACCAGGGCACGCGCAATCGCCACCCGCTGCAACTGCCCGCCCGAGAGTTGCGCTGGCAGGCGCTCACCCAGGCCGTCCAGCCCCACCGCCTGCAGCACCTGGCGCACACGCGCCGGGTCGGGCCGGTGCAGCAACAGCAAGGGCAGGGCCACGTTTTGGGCCACGTCCAGGTGCGGCAGCACATGAAAGGCCTGGAATACAAAACCCAGTTTTTCGCGCCGCCAGTGCGCACACTGCGCTTCCGTGAGCGTGCCCAGGTCGACGCCGTCGTGGTGGATGCTGCCCGCGCTCCAGTCGTCGAGCGCGGCCATGCAGTTGAGCAGGCTGGATTTGCCCACACCGGATTCGCCCACGATGGCGACGAACTCGCCGGGCGCCACGCTCAGGCTCACGTTCTGGAACACCGGCGTGTCGCCGTAGCGTTTGCCCAGCGACTCCAGCACCAGGCTCATGGCCGTGGCTCCAGCGCGGCTTGGGCCGCCTGCAGCACTTGTTCAAGTGCGTCGGGCGCGTCGCAGGCGATGGTGCAGCGCTCGGTCATGGAGCGCAACCAGGTGATCTGGCGTTTGGCCAGTTGGCGCGTGGCGGCGATGCCCAGCTCGCGCCAATGCTGGCTTTGTGCGGCGCTGGGTGTGCCGCCGCCGCTTGCGTCCAATATCTCCCAGGCCTGGCGGTAACCCACACAGCGCATGGACGGCAGGTCCGGGTGCAGGTCGCCGCGCGCACGCAAGGCCCGCACTTCGTCCAGAAATCCCGCCGCCAGCATGGCGTCGAAACGCTGGGCGATGCGGGCGTGCAACCAGGCCCGGTCTTGCGGTTCGAGCGACAAAAAATGCCGGGGTGCGAACAGGCTCGCCTGGGCGGCTTGTTCGCCGGTTTGCAGGGCCGAGATGGGGCGGCCCGCCAGCTCAAACACTTCCAGCGCCCGCTGTATGCGTTGGGAATCGTTGGGGAACAGGCGCTGCGCCGTGACCGGATCGACCCGCGCCAGTTCGGCGTGCATCGCCGGCCAGCCCAGCTCGGCGGCGCGCCCGGCGATGCGTTCGCGCACGGCGGCGTCGGCGGCGGGCATGTCGTCCATACCCTGCATGAGGGCCTTGAAATACAGCATGGTGCCGCCCACGAACAAGGCGGTGCGCCCGCGCGCGTTGATGGCTTGTACCAAGGGCCGCGCATCGCGCGCGAACTCGGCGGCGCTGTAGGCCTGCAAGGGGTCGCGGATGTCGATCAAATGGTGCGGCACCTGGACCTGCTCTTGCGGGGTCGGCTTGGCGGTGCCGATGTCCATGCCCCGGTACACCAGCGCCGAGTCCACACTGACGATTTCCACCGGCCAACGTGCCGCGATGGCCAGCGACGCCGCGCTCTTGCCCGAGGCCGTGGGCCCGGCCAGTGCCAGGCAGTGGCTGGCCCCCGACGGCAAGCGCGCGGCGGGTTCGGGCTGGTGGGTCATGGGCTGGGCGGGCAGCCGGCGTGGGCGTTGGGCAGCATGGTCATCAGGCCAGCGGCGGCGCGTCCTGGGTGATCAGGCGTTCCGGTGCGGCCGAGCTCTTGCCGTGGCGTTGCACCAGTGTCCAGGCGGTGAGGCTGAGGACCACGCTCCAGAACCACATGCCGTTGGTGAGGGGCAGCACGTTGCCACCCGCCGAAGCCGCCGCCGCCATGCTGGAGCCCAGCCAGATGCCCATGGCAAATGCGGTGGCCATCATCATGAAGCCGCTGAGCGCCGAGGCCGCGCCTGCGGTCTTGGGAAACGGCCCCACCGCGCCACTTTGGCCGCAGGGCTGGTGCACACCATGGCCCACCATGTACAGGTACACCGGCAGCATGATGGCCCAGGTGTTTTGAACGCCCAGCAGCGCGAGCACGCCCATGCTGGTGCCAGCGAACAAGGAACAGGCGCCGGCAATGGCCACGGTGCGGCGCACGCCAAACGCGGCCAGCAGGCGCCGGCAGAGGAAGGTGCCCGCGATGTAGCTGAGCGACATGGAAAACATCAGCAGGCCGTAGACGGTGGTGGACAGGCCCAGCACCTTGATGAAGATGAAGGACGACGACGCCAGAAAGGTGAACAAGCCACCAAAGGAGGCGGTGGACAACAGGGAGAAGGCCCAGAACGTGGGGTGGCGCAAGATGCCGGCCCAGGCGCGCACCAGGTTGCGCGGTTGCAGCGCCTGCAGGTTTTTCTGCGGCAGGGTTTCGTGGAAACGCCAGATCACCAGCGCCAGCGTGGCCGCGCTGAAAACGGTCAGCGGCAGCAGGGCCACGCGCCAGCCAAAGTGGTCCGCCAGCAGGCCACCGGTGGGTGCTGCCGCACAGGCGATGATGCCCAAGCCGGTGAGCCCCTTGGACATGACACGGGCACCCTCGGCGGGTGCGTACAGGTCGCGCACAATGGCGCGCGCGCACATCACGCCGGCGCCCATGGCCACGCCTTGCGCGATGCGCCACAGAATGAGTTGCTCCATGCTGGACGCAAACGTGCTGCCGATCGCGGCCACCATATAGGTGGACAGGCCCAGCAGCAAAATCGGGCGGCGGCCGAAACGGTCCGACAGCGGCCCCCAGACCATTTGCGACAAACCAAATGCGAGCAACAGCGCCGTGAGCGTGAGCTGGGCCTGCGACATCGATGCGCCCAAACTCTCGCTCAGAGCGGGCAGGGCCGGCAGGTACAGGTCGGTGGTGATCGGCTGCACGCCCATCAGCATGGCCAGCACCAGCACCGTCAGACCGGGGGACATGGCAGCGGGCGGGGCGGCGGGAGACAAGGTGGCGGGTTGGGGGGACATCCGTCTGAGGTTAGCAGAAACCCTAGGTTGGCACCGCCGTGCCCCGGGGCAAAGCCAAGGGCTCAGTGCAGTCCGAACAGCTCGGCGAGCGCCACGCGGTACTGGCTCTGGCCCAGGGCATGCGTGTTGTGGTGCGAACCGCCTTCGACCAGCACCAGCGCCTTGCGGCCAGTGGCGGCCTCAAACAGGCGCTGCCCGAGTTCCGGCGGGATCAGCTGGTCTTGTGTGCCATGCACCACCAGCAGGGGCGAGCCGATGGCCGCGACCCGCTTGACCGCTTCAAAGCGCTGGGTGATCAGCGGCCCCACCGGCAACCAGCCCCATTTGAAGCTGCTCACCACATCGGGAATCGAGGTGAAGCTGCCCTCCACCAAGGTGCCGGCTTCGTCGTCCACCTGGGCGGCCAGCTCGATGGCGATGGCAGCACCCAGCGAGTGGCCAAAGATGTAGCGCGGTCGGTTCGGGTATTGTTGGCCCAGCCAGTCCCAGGCGGCGCGGGCGTCTTCGTAGGCCATGTCTTCCGAAGGCAGACCGGGCGAGCTTTTGCCAAAACCCCGGTAGTCCACCGCCAGCACCGAAAAGCCCAGCTCGTGCATGCGGCGCGCCCGAAAGGCCGAGCCGGTGACGTTGTAGCGCGCACCGTGCAGATACAGCAGCACCGGGGCATTGGCCTGACGGGCCATGTTTTCGTGCGCCAGCCACAGGCCGTGCAAGCGCACCGGCTGATCGTTTTG
>NZ_JBFJMY010000077.1:0-13605 GCF_041633695.1 Hydrogenophaga sp. | reverse complement strand
TCATGGACAACCTGGGTGCCGCCAACGTGGTGCTGAGCGCCGATGTCATGGCCCGGCTGGATGCCCACATCCAGCAAAACACCGTGAGCGGCAACCGCTACAACGCCCAGGCCAATAGCGAAGTCGACACCGAGACGTTCTGAGTCTCGGTGGCGTGGCTTCAGTCCGCCTGCTTGCGCACGCGGGCCGCGATGCGGTTCAGGCCGACCGGCGTCAGCCCCAGGTGCCGGGCCAGGTCTTTCTGGGCCACGCGCTGCGCCAGCGCGGGGTGCTCGGCGCAAAAGGCGCGGTAGCGCGCTTCTGGGCCCAATGTCAGCAGTTCGCGCTCGCGCTGTTCTTTGCGTGCCGCGAAGATCAAGGTCATCTGGTGGGCCGCCCGCGACCACGCCAAATGGCGTGATGCGAGATCGGCCAGGCAGCGGTAGTCCAGCCGCTCCAGCTGGGTGGGCTCCAGGGCCACGGCCGTGAAGCTGGTACGTCCACCCGGGGTCAGCGCCGCCACGCTGGCAAAGAAGCGACCCTCATGGGCAAAGGACTTGATCCATTCGTCGCCGTTCTCGTTCAGGTAGCACAGCTTGACCAGG
Organism: Hydrogenophaga sp.; assembly: GCF_041633695.1. Taxonomy (GTDB): domain Bacteria; phylum Pseudomonadota; class Gammaproteobacteria; order Burkholderiales; family Burkholderiaceae_C; genus Hydrogenophaga. The sequence goes on along the minus strand of NZ_JBFJMY010000077.1, from coordinate 13,021 downwards.
CCTTGGCGCACGGCGTAGAGGTAGGGATGGGTCGTGTCGTGGTGAAACACGGTGCCGCCGCGTTCGACGGCTTGGCGCCGCATCGCCTGGGCCGCCAGTGGCCAATCGGGCAAGGGAGCGCCTGCGGCTTGTTCCAGCAAACGCTGCAGCAAGCTCTCGGCGTGGGTGTCTGAATTGACTTGGGTTAATGACGGCACGCGAAGCTGTTCCTAAAGTTCGTCGCCATGAATCAAACTCCATTGAAGCACAGCTCCAGTACACGTTTTGCGCCTGCTCGTAGCCTGGTGACCGGCGCGACCTCGGGCATCGGCTTGGCGCTCACCGAGCAACTGGCTGCCGCGGGCCTGCCCGTGGTCGCCCTGGGTCGCCGCACCGAAACCCTGCTAGCGCTCCAGGCGCGTTATCCGAGTCTGGCCGTGGTGCAGGCCGATCTTTCGGCGCTGGGCCAGCTGGATGCACTGGCCCAGCATCTGGTGTCGGCTTTTCCGGATTTGTGCTGCGTCATCCACAACGCGGGTATTCAACACAACGTCCGTTTCGACGCTGCCGATTACGGCCTCGATGCCATCCGCACAGAAATCGACACCAATCTGGTGGCGCCCATCGCGCTGACGCGTGCGCTCTTGCCGCAGCTCCTTTCACGTCCACAAGCCTGGGTGGTGAACGTGGGCTCTGGCCTGGCCTTTGCGCCCAAGCGCAGTTCGGCGGTGTACGGCGCCACCAAGGCCGGCTTGCACTTGTTCACGCAAGGTCTGCGGGTTCAAATGCAGGGCAGTCCCTTGTACGTGGTCGAAACGGTGATGCCGTTGGTGGACACGCCCATGACCCTGGGGCGGGGGCAGAACAAACTGTCGGCCACCGAGGCCGCCGCGCAAATCATCCAAGGCTTGCAGGCCGGGCGCCAAGACATCTGGGTCGGCAAGGCCAGAGGCATTCCTTGGCTGCAACGTTTTGCGCCCAGCGTGCTTCGCCGCATCATGCGAAACGGCTGAAGCGAAGGCGCCCAGAACCACGCCCACTTTCCAGAAAGGAACCCCATGAATTACAGCTTTTTTGTCTTGCTGCGCGCCTTGCCGGCCTGGCTCGCGCTCAGCCGGGAGGCCCGCAAAGCCCTGGGCGATGAACATCTGGGCGCTGCATTGGCCAGCCATCGCGGGCGCTTGACCATGCGCTACTTCGACGCCGAGGCGTTCACCGCGCCGTGCAGCGACGTCATGATGATCGAAACCCAGGACCCCAAGCACCACTACTATTTCATGGAGCAACTGCGCGACTCCCCGTTGTTCAGCGTGCCGTATTTCGAGTTGCTGAACGTCATCACCACCATCGAAGATGGCTACCAGGCATACGAAGCCACCAGCCAACCCGCATCGGATGGGACAGCCGCAACTGAAACAAACTGAAAAGAAGCGATACCTCGCAGAGACCATGGCCAGCCCGGTTGTCGGCACCATGACGGACATGTTCAACAAGTTCTAGAGAGGACTACCGTCATGAAACCCTGGATCAAGAAAACCCTCATCGGTGCCTTTGGCGCCACCATTCTCGTCGGTGGACTCAGTGCCTGTGGCAGCCGCGGCGGCCACGGACATGGCCCCATGAGCGAAGAGCGCGTGGTCGAGATGCGCGGCAAAGTGATCGAGCGCGTCAGCAGCAAACTCGATCTGACCGAAGCGCAAAAGCAGAAACTTGGTGTGGTGGCCGACGAGCTGATCGCGCAGCGCAAGGCCATGCGCGGCGACGGCACCGACCCGCGCAGCGAGCTCAAGGCCTTGGTCGCGGGCGACAAGTTTGACCGCAGCCGTGCCGAGTCGCTGCTGGTGCAGAAGACCGAGGTGGTGCAGGCCGGTGGACCCAAGATGATCGCCGCTCTGGCCGACTTCTACGACAGCCTGAACCCGGAGCAGCAAAAGCAGGTGCGCGAAAAGCTGGAAAAGCGCCGGGGCTGGTGGGGCCGGGGTTGAAGCGAGGCGATGACCGTGTCGCCCACGCAGACCCCTCTGCACGAGCTGGCGCAGCAAAGCCGGGTTTATAGCCCGGTCTTGCTGGACGGATTTGCCGACCCCCATGCCGAATTGCTGGCCATGGTCTGGGGGCCGCGCTTTGACCGCGAGCACGCCATGGCGCTCTGGGCAAGCTTGGCGCAGCGGCGCTCGGGTGTGCTGGAGCCGCAACTGCTGCAGGCACTGCTGGCGGCGGCCGACCGTTTCGACCGGCTGACTGTGGCGGTGCAGCACCGCTTGCGGCGTCTGATCTTGCGCCACCGCGACATCAGTGGCGCTGCAATGTAAGAATCGCGCATGCACCGCATCTTGCTTATCGACGACGACGAACAGCTGGGCCCGCCGTTGACCACTTACTTCCAGCGCTTCGAGCTGGATTTGAGCCACGCGTTCAGACCCAGTACGGGCTTGTCCCGTTTGCGTACCGGCCAGTTCGATGCCGCCATTCTGGATGTCATGTTGCCGGAAATGGACGGCTTTGAGCTGTGCCGAACCATCCGCAAGGAAAGCGACATCCCCATCATCATGCTGACCGCCAGGGGCGACGTGATGGACCGGGTGGTGGGTCTGGAGCTTGGGGCCGACGACTATTTGCCCAAGCCGTTCGAGCCCAGAGAACTGGTGGCGCGCATACAGACCGTGTTGCGGCGACGACCGGGCGGTGCGGGCGGCCAGGGTGCACGCGCACCCCACGCGTCCCAGACCGAGCCCGGCGTGCTGGTGTTTGATGGCCTCACCATCGATGCCACACGGCGCAGCGTTTCGCGCCAGGGCGAGGAGCTGGATCTCACCGGCACCGAGTTCGAGCTCTTGCACCTGCTGGCGCAGGAGCCCGGGCGGGTGCACAGCCGCGACGACATCCTGAACCAGTTGCGCGGTCACGAAGCGGAGCTCTATACCCGCGCGGTGGACATTGTGGTGAGCCGCCTGCGCAAGAAGCTGGAGCCGCTGGATTGCATCAAGACCTTGCGCAACGCGGGCTACTCACTGGCGCTGCGCCGCCTCCACGAATGAGCGCCCGCGCCAACACCGCTGCGGGCTGCGAGTCGGTCAAGCAGGCCTGGCACCGGCGTGCACGCCAGCACCTGAGCCACTCCATCAAGCTGCGCCTGGTGGTGGTGTTTTTGCTGCTCGCTGCCACCATGACGTTTGTGTTTGTCAGTGGCGCGCAAAAAGCGTTTTCGATCGGTTGGCGCGAAGCCGCACGCCCGCTGTTGATGGACTACGTGGACCATCTGGCGGCCGATGTGGTGGCGGATGGCGGCACACCCAGCACCGAGCGCGCGCTGGCCATCACACAACGGCTTCCGCTCACAGTGCGCATCACCGGACCGAAGATCCATTGGGCCTCGCACCCCGAGCAGAGTTCGCCCGACTGGTTGCGCGACAAACCGGGCGACGACGCACGGTGGCGGCGCGAAGACTGGGGCGGCGACAAGGACTGGCAGCGCATTTTGTTGCGCAGCACCGCCGATGGACACACGCTGGAGTTTGGTATCAACGGCCAGGTCTTTGAGCGGCGTCCGCGCGTGGTCGGTTACGCCTTGGGCGCGCTGTTGTTGCTCACGCTGGTGGCCTATTTGTACGTGCGGCGGCTGCTGCGCCCGCTGGACGCCATACAGGCCGGCGCGCAGCGCTTTGGCCGGGGCGACTTTGCGCAAGCCATACCGGTGCGCCATTGGCACAAACCCGATGAGCTGGGGCAATTGGCCACCACCATCAACACCATGGGCGAAGACATCCACCAGATGCTGGAGGCCAAACGCGCCTTGCTGCTGGCCATCAGCCACGAGCTGCGCAGCCCGCTCACGCGGGCCCGCCTCAACACCGAGTTGTTGCCCGAAACCGCCGAGGTGACGCCGCAGCGCGAGGCGCTGTTGCGCGATCTGGCCGAGATGGCGGGCCTGATCTCCGACCTGTTGGAGAGTGAACGTCTCGCTGGCCGCCACGCCGCGCTGCAGCGCGACCCGGTGAACCTCTCGGCACTGGCCAGCGAGGTGGTGGTGGAGCTCCAACAGCGTTACGAACACGACGGCAAAGGCGCGACGGCGGTGACGTTGAAAGTTGATCCAGATCTGTCGGTGCTATCGCTGGATGGCACCCGCATGCGCCTGCTGCTGCGCAACCTGCTCGACAACGCCTTGCGCCACAGCCAGGGTGCGTCACATCCGCCCGAGTTGCTGATCCGGGTCGAGCGCGGAGCCGGGCAGGGCGTCTCGATCGAGGTGCGCGACTTCGGCCCGGGCGTGCCCGAAGAGCAGATACCGCATCTGGCGCAGGCGTTTTACCGGCCCGACAGTGCCCGCAGCCGTGTCACCGGTGGCGTCGGCCTGGGGCTGCACCTGTGCAAACTGGTGGCCCAGGCCCATGGGGGCACGTTTGCGGTGCGCAACGCCCAACCTGGATTGGCGGTCACGGTCACTTTACCGGTTCAGGCACCGCAGAAGCCCTGACACCGGGCTCCACCACCGGGCCCAGCGAACCCAGCGAACCCAAGACTCAGCCTGCGGCGACCTCGCTGGGTATCTGGGTGGCCGGTGGCGTGTTGCGGCTGCGCCCGCAGCGCACCAGGCCATCGATCATGACCATGCCGACGCCCGGAATATCGCCGCAGCGCACGCTGTCCAGCAGGTTCAGGCCGGCGGAATGCTGGGCCCTGTCCATGAAGACGAAATCGGCATCGCGGCCGACTTCGATCAAACCGCAGTTGAGCCCACGGATGCGCGCGGTGTTGCCGGTGGCAAAGCAGAACGCCAGCTCGGCGGGGATGTTGCCCAGGCTGGAGAGCAGGGCGATGAGCCGCAACATGCCCAGCGGCTGCACACCGGACCCGGCAGGGCTGTCGGTGCCCAGGATGACCCGGTGCGGGCACTTGAGCTGCAACGCGGCCTGTGCAGCGGCGATGGCCACTTTTTCGTTGCCGTTGTGCACGATCTCGATGGCGCGCGTGGATTTTTCGCACAGCTCGCAGACATGGGCCTCTGGCAACGCGGTGTGGCCGCCGTTGATGTGGCCGATGATGTCGGCGTCGGCTTCCAGCACCACGTCCTTGTCGATCAGCCCGGAGCCGGGAATGGACGGGCCGCCGGTGTGGATGGTGCTCTGGATGCCGTACTTGCGGGCCCAGGCCACCATCTCCTGGGCCTCGTAGCCGGCCTTGACAGAACCCAGGCCGACCTCGCCGAGCAAGGTGACGCCGGCTTCGGCGAGCTCCTTGAAGTCCTGCTCCACCATGCCTTTTTCGATCACCGGCGCGCCGGCGAGCACCTTCACGCCGCCGGGACGGAAGTTGTCAAACGCGCGTTGCGCCGTGATGGCCAGCGCTTTCAGACCCACGATGTCCTTGGGGCGGCCGGGCAGGTGCACCTCGCCGGCCGAAACCATGGTGGTGACACCGCCGTGCATATGGGAGTCGATCCAACCGGTCTGATTCTGGCGCGGTGTCCAGTCGCCAAAGACCGGGTGCACATGGCTGTCGATCAGGCCAGGTGCCACGCAGGTCTGGTGGGCGTCGATGACGGTTTTGGCGTGCTCGGTATCACAATCCTTGGCCTTGCCCACCGCCACGATCAGGCCATCGACCACGACGATGGTGTCGGCGTCCAGAATGGGTTGATCGATGTCGCCGGACAGCAGCAGACCGATGTTCCGAATGACCACTTTGCCGGATTTTCCGCTGGATGCTGCTTCTGCCATGGAGGAACCTTTCAGGGGGATGGGGGAGCAAAAAATGGGCGGGAGTGCCGTGTCAGGGTGTTTGCATCACGGTGCGCAGCACGGTGCTGGTGATGAAAGCCAGCCATTCGCCCATGGCTTCGGGTGTCTGCAAGTCCTCCCCGAGAAAAGCCGACAAGGTGTGGCGGTTCGAAATGTAGAAGTAACCGGTGGCCGCAATCAGCAGGTAGACATTGCGTGCCGATACATCGGCCCGGAACACACCCTGGCGCACCCCGCTTTCCAGCAACTGGCGGATGATGGCGATGGCCGGCGACGAATACTCGCGTGCCCGCATCGACTTGGAGATGTGTTTGCCCCGGTGCAGGTTTTCGGTGTTGAGCAGGGTGATGAACTCGGGGTTCTTGCTGTAGTAGGTGACCACAAAGCGGATCACTTCCTTGAGCGATTCCACGGGTTGCTCCAGGTCGAGGTCGAGCTTGAGCTCGGCATCGTTCATGCGCCGGTACATCTCTTCCAGCACTTCGATGAACAGCCCTTCTTTGCTGCCGAAGTAGTAATAGATCATGCGATCGAACGACTTGGCAGAAAGCGAGATTTTCTCCACGCTGCCACCCTCGTACCCGTAGCGCGCAAAGACCTTGGTGGCGGCACGCAGGATGTTGTCGCGGGTGGTTTGCGCGGCCTGCTCGCGCACACCCGTGCGTTTGGCGGCGGTGCGGCGAACGGGCGAGGCGCGTGGTGGCGTGGTCTTGGCGGTCATGGTGGCTGGGTGGGGTCCGGTTGCGGCCTTTTCAGACCGGCGCATGCCATGGCGTCGCCGTCACGGCATGCACTCCAAGTGCGGCTTCATTGTTCGGCAAACGCACGCTCGATGACGAAATCGCCCGGTTTGGAGGTATTGCCTTCGTTGAAACCTCGGGCCTCCAGCATGTGCTTGAGGTCTTTCAGCATGCCTGGGCTGCCACAAATCATGACGCGGTCGTGCGCGGGGTCCAGCGCGGGCAGCTTCAGATCCTCGAACAGCTTGCCGGTGTCCATCAGATCGGTGACGCGCCCCATGTTGCGGTAGCTCTCGCGGGTCACTGTGGGGTAGTACAGCAGCTGCTTGGAGACCATTTCGCCGAGAAATTCGTGCTGCGGCAAATGGTCGACCACCAAGTCGTGGTAAGCCAGTTCGTCGGCCTGGCGCACACCGTGCACCAGCACGATTTGTTCGAACTGCTCGTAGGTTGCCGGGTCGCGGATGATGCTCATGAACGGTGCCAGACCCGTGCCGGTGGACAGCAGGTACAGGCGTTTGCCGGGCAGCAGGTAGTCGATCACCAAGGTGCCGGTGGGCTTGCGTCCAACGATGATGGAGTCACCGACCTGGATGTTCTGCAGCCGCGAAGTCAGCGGGCCGTCGGCGACCTTGATGCTCAAAAACTCCAGGTGTTCTTCGTGGTTGGGACTCACGATGCTGTAGGCGCGCAGCAGCGGTTTGTCGTTGACCCGCAGCCCGATCATCGTGAAGTGGCCGTTGCTGAAGCGCAGCGACTGGTCGCGGGTGGTGGTGAAGGTGAACAGACGGTCCGTCCAGTGGTGGACCGTGAGAACGGTTTCGGTGTTGAGAGCACTCATGTTGATGTCGGTGTCTGGGATGGGTTGAAAGGTTGGTCATCGAACGGGATGCTCGAGAGCTTGTCCGTCTTGTCATTCCACTCTGGTGCCGTGGCGAGCGGGGCGATGCGCTTGGAGATGGTAGGCCAGTCCTGGGACAGGCGTTGGTTGAGCTCCAGAAAGTGCAGAAACCGCTCGGGGGTATCGGCATCGGCGTAGATGGCGCTGACGGGACACTCCGGAATGCACACGGCACAGTCGATGCATTCGTCCGGATCGATCACCAGGAACTCGGGGCCTTCCTTGAAGCAATCGACCGGGCAAACATCCACGCAATCGGTGTATTTGCATTTGATGCAGGCATCGGTGACGACGTGTGTCATGGCGATTATCCGTGTTTTTTCCTGGGGCTTGTCGATGGGCTTCGGCGTCAATTTGCCATAAAAATGTAGTGAACACAACATTTAAATGTGGTGCTTGCAACATTTCCTGAAAAGCAGGACTTGCGCTCGTAAACGCTATTGCATGCTGGTTGTGTATGCGCTACATTCGCAAAAAATGTAGTGCGTACAACATCAAAGTTAAGCGCTCACTACATACGAGGCGGTAACGCCATTCCAGGTTTGCAGTACGAAGGCGCCCCGATGACCGAGCACACGAAAACCGATGGCTTACCCGGCATGGATGCCCCGGAGCTGCCCCAGGTGCTGGAAAAGGCCAGGCCACGCAGCGAGCGCATGAACAGCGACAAGATCGAGTGCAACGCCTGCCCGGTGTTGTGCCAGATCTCCGATGGCCGCAGTGGCGCCTGTGACCGCTACGCCAACAGCGGAGGCACGCTGGTCAGGGTCGATCCTGTGTTGTTGTTGCGGCGGACCCTGGGGCGCGATGAGCCGGTGTTGGTGCCGTTTGCAGGCGCGGGCGATCAAGCCGGGATTTCGGATGCCGGTGGGGCGTCAGAGGCGGCGCCCGCAGCCTGGAGCGGCGACCTGCTGCTGGCCGACGAAGTTTTCGTGACCGGTGTGGGTTCTTCCACCACCTACCCCGACTACAAGCCGGCGCCGTTCATCGTCTCCTCCCAGGCCGCTGGGGTCGATCTGGTGACCGTGGTCACCGAAGGCATCTTCAGCTATTGCAGCCTCAAGGTGAAGATCGACACCGACCGCTTTCTGGGCGCGGAGCAGGCCAATGTGCGCTGCAAGGGCGAGGTCGTGGGTCACGTGACCACGGCGGAATACGGCTCGCAAATGTTGTCCCTCGGTGGCGTCCACCACCTGACCGGCGGCAGCAAAAAAGAGGGCCGGGTGACGGTCGAGATGATGCAGAGGCTGGGCAACAAGCAAGCGGCCGAACTCACCATCGACGGCGGCTCCCAGGTGGTGATCCAGGCCGGGCGCCCACCCATCGTCAACGGGGTCGAAGAAAAGCGCATGCGTGTGGGCTGCGGTTCGGCCACCATCGGCATTTTTGCCAAGCAGTTTTTTGGCAAGCTCGACGAGGTGGTGGTGGTCGATGACCACATCACCGGGGTGCTCACCGAGCACCAGGCGGGTCGTTGCCTGGACATGCGCGCTTCGGACATCAAGATGCGTGGTCGAAAATCCACCCCGGGGCGCTATTTCCAGGTCGCCAATCCGGGCACGGGCTGGGGTGGTACCGACATCTCCGATCCGCTGTCCATCATCGAAAGCTGGGACGCCGACACCGCCTGGCCCGGTATGCGCCTGCTGATGACATCGACCACCGGCGAGCATGCCAGCTGGTATGTGCTGGACGAGGCGTTGCAACCGGTGGAGCAGGACATGCCTGCCGACGTGCGCAGCATCGTCGAGCGCATCGGTGAGAACTGCGAGCCTTCTTTGACCACCGTGCTGTTCCTCGGTGGTGCGGGTGGCAGTTTGCGCGCCGGGGTCACGGAAAACCCGGTGCTGTTGACGCGCGCCATCAAGGATGCGCTGGTCAATGTGACCTGCGGTGGTGCGCCGGCTTATGTCTGGCCCGGTGGTGGCATCACCGTCATGGCCGATGTGATGCGCATGCCGGACAACAGCTTTGGCACGGTGCCCACGCCCGCCATTGTTGCGCCGATCGAATTCAGCATGAAGCTGGAAGACTACCGCCAGCTGGGTGGCCACATGGATCATGTGCGCACGCTCGAAGATGCACTGCGCCGGGGTGCGTGGCACAACGAAGGTGCACCGACCGCGCGGCAGTGGCTGCCTTTGTCGGCGGTCAATCCCTGGCCGTTGGCGCGGCCGCCGCTGTTGGGCTGAGGCTTTGCACATGGACGCGCAACGCACGCTGCTGCCCGACGGACGTTGGCATTTTCAGCACGGCCCGATGGACATTCTCATCGCGGCCCAGGGCTCGTCCGCCTGCGTGGAAGCCGCGCACGCAGCGGCATGGGCGCGCTTCACCCGCATTCTCGATGAGCTGGTGCAAGAGCTGGCTTTGCTGCGCGAACCGGTGCAGGGGGCATGCCGGTTGCAAGGCGCTATCGCCCGCCGCATGTGGCTGGCCTGCCAAGCCCAAGGCGAGGCCTTCATCACACCCATGGCAGCGGTGGCTGGCGCCGTGGCGCAGGAGTTGGTGGCCTGTTACGCGGTCGAAGGCGTGTCGCGCGCATGGGTCAACAACGGTGGCGATATCGCCTTGCACCTCACACCCGGTGAGTCGCTGCGCATCGGTCTCTACGCCGACCTCGCGCAGCTGAGCGTGCAGGAACTCGTGGCCGGTGTGCGCACCGATGCCTGTTTTGAAATCACCAGCGCGCAGCCGGTGCGCGGCGTGGCCACCAGCGGCTGGCGCGGGCGCAGTTTTTCGCTCGGAATCGCCGACAGTGTCACCGTGCTGGCGCGCACCGCCGCTGCTGCCGACGCTGCAGCCACGGCGATCGCCAATGCGGTGAATGTGCTGGACCCGCGGGTGCAGCGGGTGCCCGCGCACGCGCTGAAAGACGACACCTATCTGGGTGCCATTCCCGTGACCGTGGATGTGCCGCCGCTGGAGGTTGACCTGGTGCGGCAGGCTTTGCACGCCGGCTTGCAGCGTGCAAACGACTTGCGCGCGGCGGGGCACATCTGGTCCGCGGCGCTGGTTTGCCAGAACCAATGGATGGGCACCGACACCCCGTCTTCTTTGGCGTCGGAAATCCATGCCGACAAACAGCGGCTGCTGCAAGTTGGTTCGGTATTTGCTTAATGAAACTGTATGGACCCCGTGATGATTGAAATACGACGCACCTTCACCCATGTGGAGCGGATCTGGCACGAATTTGGGCCGGTGGCTGCGGTGCCGCTGCTGCGCGGTGCGGTGAGCGTGGTGCTGACCAACCCGTTCGCGGGGCGCTATGAACCCGACATCGTGCCGATGATGGATGCCTTGGGACCCTTGGGCATGGACATGGCGGAGCGTTTGCGCGAAGCCATGGATGTACCGGTGCAAGCGATCGAGGGCTATGGCAAGGGTGCCATCGTTGGTGCGGCGGGTGAGCTGGAGCATGGGGCCCTGTGGCATGTGCCCGGTGGTTATGCCATGCGCGAATTGCTGGGCTGGAAGGGCAGCCGTCAGGTCTATGCCCAAGGTCAGGCCGAGGCCAAAACCGGGCAACCGGCCAATGCCTTGTCCATCGTGCCGTCCACCAAGAAAGTGGGTGGGCCGGGTGCCACGCTCGACGTGCCACTGACACACATCAACGCCAGCTATGTGCGCAGCCATTTTGATGCGATTGAAGTGCGCGTGCCGGGCGCACCCAGGTCCGACGAGATCGTCTTCATTCTGGCCATGAGCACCGGTCCCCGCATCCATGCGCGCGTCGGCGGCCTGGCCGCTCACGCCATCAGCAAGTGGGATGGCTTGCGCTGAGGCGCATACCGTTGAACACAAGAACCCAAGGAAAGAACATGAAAGCCACGATCCGAAAAATCATTGTGCAGGTGGACGAGGTCCGTATGGAAATGGGCCAACCGGTCACACCGCCCACGCGCCGTGCCCTGGCCATGGCCGTCATCGCCAATCCCTATGCGGGCCGCTACGCCGAGAACCTGGACGAGCTGATCGCCATCGGCGAAGAGCTGGGCGGCTTGCTGGGCGAAAGGTGCGTGCAGGCGCTGGACATCGCACCCGGCCAGACGCACAGCTACGGCAAGGCGGCCATCGTGGGCGAGGCGGGGGAGTTGGAGCACGCGGCCGCGATTCTGCATCCCAAGCTGGGCGCGCCGCTGCGCAAGGCGGTGGGAAAGGGCGCGGCCCTGGTGCCATCGAGCAAAAAACAAGGCGGTGTGGGCACCGCCATCGATGTGCCGCTGGGCCACAAGGACGCTGCCTTCGTGCGCAGCCACTTTGATGCCATGGAAGCGCGTGTGGCCGATGCGCCGCGCGCCAACGAGATTGTGGTCGCCGTTGTCGTGACAGACAGTGGCCGGCCTCTGCCGCGCGTGGGCGGACTGCAGATCCACGAAATCAAAGGCGAAGATGGACTCCGGTAAACCGGGCACATCATCATTCAATCCAATCCACGACAAGCAGGAGTTTTCATGAAGATGCGATACACAATGATGGGGGCCTTGGCCTCGCTGGGTCTGCTGGCTTCGCTGGGCTCGGCCCATGCACAAGGGGTCATCAAGATTGGAGAGGTCAACAGCTACAAGGCGCAGCCAGCGTTTTTGGAGCCCTACAAAAAGGGCATGGAGCTGGCCATCGACGAGATCAACGCGGCGGGTGGTGTCAACGGCAAGAAGCTGGAGCTGATCACCCGCGACGACAACGCCAACCCGGGCGACGCGGTGCGCGCGGCCGAAGAGCTGGTGTCGCGCGAGCAGGTCGATGTGCTCACGGGTTCGTTCCTCTCGCACATCGGTCTGGCCTTGACCGACTTTGCCAAGCAGAAGAAATTCTTCTTCCTGGCCGCCGAACCTTTGACCGACAAGATCGTTTGGCAGAACGGCAACCGCTACACCTTCCGCTTGCGCACCTCCACCTATATGCAGGTGGCCATGCTGGTGCCCGATGCCGCCGCCATGAAGAAAAAGCGCTGGGCTTTGGTGTATCCCAACTACGAATACGGCCAGTCGGCGGTTGCCAGCTTCAAGACTTTGCTGAAGGCGGCACAGCCCGATGTGGAGTTTGTGGCCGAACAGGCCACGCCGCTGGGCAAGGTCGATTCGGGCAGCGTGGTGCAAGCCCTCGCCGATGCCAAGCCGGACGCCATTTTCAATGTGTTGTTTGGTGCAGACCTGTCCAAGTTCGTGCGCGAAGGCAATACGCGGGGCCTGTTCCAGGGGCGTGAAGTGGTCAGCCTCTTGACCGGCGAGCCCGAGTACCTGGATCCGTTGAAAGACGAAGCCCCCAATGGTTGGCTGGTGACCGGCTATCCCTGGTACGGCATCCAGACGCCCGAGCACAAAGCCTTCTTGCAGGCCTACCAGGGCAAGTTCAACGACTACCCACGTCTGGGTTCGGTGGTCGGCTACAGCTCGATCAAGTCGCTGGCCGAAGGCATGAAAGTGGCCAAGTCCACCGACACCGAAAAAATGATCGCGGCCTTCAGCGGCTTGAAAGTGAACACGCCGTTTGGCCCCATTGTTTACCGCAGCGAGGACCACCAGTCCACCATGGGCACCTATGTCGGTCGCACCAAGAACGACGGTGGCAAAGGCGTGATGGTGGACTACAAGTACCTGGACGGTGCGAAGTTCCTGCCTTCTGCCGCCGAGGTGAAGGCCATGCGCCCCGCCGACTGA
>NZ_JBFJMY010000076.1:0-13625 GCF_041633695.1 Hydrogenophaga sp. | reverse complement strand
GGGCACGCATTGCTGGGTCAAACACGAGAACCACACGCCTGTGGGTGCGTTCAAGATCCGTGGCGGCTTGACCTATTTCGACCAGCTCCAGCAGCGCGGTGAACTGCCGCGCGAAGTGATGAGCGCCACGCGCGGCAACCACGGCCAGAGCATTGGCTGGGCGGCGCGTGCGCACGGCGTGGCCTGCAGCATCGTCGTGCCGCACGGCAATTCGGTGGAGAAAAACGCCGCCATGCGCGCGCTGGGCGCCACCTTGATCGAACATGGCGACGATTTCCAGTCCAGCCGCGAACACGCCATGCAACTCGCCGCCGAGCGCGGCGCGCACATGGTGCCCAGCTTCCACACCGATTTGCTGCGCGGCGTGAGCACCTATTGGTGGGAGTTCTTCAAGGCCGTGCCCGAGCTGGACGTGGTGTACGTGCCGATCGGGCAGGGCTCCGGCGCGTGTGCGGCCATCACCGCCAAGCTGGCGCTGGGGCACGGCGCACGCATCGTCGGCGTGGTCAGCGCCCACGCCACCACCTATGCAGATTCGCTGGCAGCCGGCCGGGTGGTGGAAGCGCCGGTGAGCACCGTGCTGGCCGATGGCATGGCCTGCCGGGTGGCCGATGCCGCCGCCCTGGACATGCTGGCGCCGCATCTGCACCACATCGTGCAGGTGAGCGACGCGGAGGTGGCCGCCGCCATGCGCATGCTCTTTGCCGAAACCCACAATGTGGCCGAAGGCGCGGGTGCGGCCAGTTTTGCCGCGGCCTGGCAGGAACGCGCGCAACTCAAAGGGCAGGTGGTGGGCACCACTCTGTGTGGCGCCAATGTGGACACGGCGGTGCTGGCCCGGGTGCTGGGCGGCGGCGCTTGAAGCGCCGTGGGCGTCAGACCCGGATCAGCCGGGCCACCACATCGCAGAACTCTTCGACCGCATCGGTCTTGAACACCACCTCGCACACGCCTGCGGCGGCGGCCTCGCTCTTGAGCTCGTCGGTGATGTAGCCCGATGCCACCGCCACCGGCAAATCCGGGTTGAGGGCACGCACCTGTTTGGCCACTTCGATGCCGGACATGCCCGGCATGTTGTAGTCGGTCAGCAGCAGGGCAAATTTGGCCGGGCTTTGCCGCACCGCGTCGATGGCATCTTCCTGGGTGGAGAACGCGCTCACCAGATAACCACGCCGCTCCAGCAAGCGCTGCACCAGAAACACCAGCGTGTCGTCGTCGTCCAGGTACAAGATGTGCTGTGGTGTCGCGGGCATGGCTGCGGACATATGCGAAGGCTCCATGTGGTGGGCAAAAGGCTGCGATGCTTCGTCGGTGTCGGCTGGGGGTTCGTAGACGTTCATTGTGCCGTCTTCGGAGCGGCTTGCCGAGTGCTCGGCGGGCGTGGCCGCTGCAAAGTACAGTTTGAAGCAGGTGCCCAGCCCTGGCGTGCTCTGCACTTCGATGGCGCCACCGTGTGCTTCCACGATGCCCTGCACCACCGGCAAGCCCAGGCCGGTGCCTTCGCCCACGGCCTTGGTGGTGAAGAAGGGGTCGAACATGCGCTGGACGGTGGCCGGCTCCATGCCTGCGCCCTCATCCCGCACGGATACGCACACCGCGTCGACGCCGTTGCTGGCACAGCTTGTCGCGACCACCGTGGGCAAACGGGGGTCGTCGCGCAACACGGTTTCGACGCGAAATTCGATCGCACCGGTTTTCCCCTGCAGGGCATGAACGGCATTGGTGCCCAGGTTGAGAAACACCTGACCCAGCTGCGAGCTGTCGGCCAGCAAGGCGGGCATGTTGGGGTTGGTCTTGTGCAGCAACTGGACGTTGGGTGTGAGGGCCATGCGCAGCAGGCGGCACGAATCGTTCACGATGGCGTTGATGTCGGCCAGTGTGCGGCTCATGGGCTGCTGGCGGCTGTAGGCCAGGATTTGCCGCACCAGTTCACGACCGCGCCGTGCCGCGCCACTGATTTCGTGCAGGCTCTCGCGCGATGCGTGACCCTGGGGCAGGTCTTGCCGGGCCAGGTCTGCGTTGCCCAGAATCGCCGCCAGGATGTTGTTGAAGTCGTGCGCGATCCCGCCCGCCAGGGTGCCCAGCGACTCCATCTTCTGCGACTGCATCAGATGTTCCTGCAAGAGCTTTTGTTCGGCTTCGGCCGTCTTCAGTGGCGTGATGTCCAGGAAGCTCAGCACCACTTGGCGCAAAACACCACGGGTGTCGGTCTGCGGGTATCCGTTGCACAAAGCCCAGCGCACCTCGGGCCGGTGGCGCGTCTGCACGCCCAGCACCATGCCGTTCACGGCCGCCCGGGCCGCCAGCACCCGGTTCAGGGGAATCTCCTCCCGCGCCATGGCCTGCCCGTCTTCGCGCAGCAAACGCAGTTTGGGTACGTGTTCCATGTACTCGGTTGCGCCGCGCTGGTCGGGCCAGCCCAGGAAGTGCCGGGCCGCCGCGTTGGCCGAGACCAGGGTCTCGTCGCGGTTGAAGACCATCACGCCGGCACTCAGGTTGTCCACCAGCGCCCGCGACTCGTCCACGCTCGCCTGCAGTTTGCGGTGCGTGCGGTCGCTTTCCTGGCGCAGCCGGGACGACAGCAGCGACACCGCGATCGCGGCCCGGGCCATGATGTCCATGGTGAAACCCATCACCACTTTGGGGGCGTTGTCGCGCAAGAAAGCCAAGTCTTGCTCGTAGATCGCAATCCAGACCCGTCCCATCATCACGGCCAGTCCCAGGATCACGACCCACAACAACCAGCGCAAGGGCGCCAGCGCGCTGATGTGGCCCTTGGGGTCGTGGCGGCGGATGTCCTTCAGGCTCAGCAGAGACACGGCGATGATGCTCAGGGCAAACAGGGAGCGGCGGACTGCCACGCAATCCCAGACGCCCACCAGCAGGGCCTGGACGATGAACATGCCCAGCAAGGCCATCAACACCTGGCGCAAAGGAATCGACATGCCCAGGAAACTGCGCAAACCCAGCCAACTGAAGGCAAAGGTGGCGCTCAATGCGGTGAACGACAGGCCGACCCAGAACCAGGAAAGCTGGTCCAGGCTCATGGCCATGCAAACCGTGCCAAAGAACGACATGACGCTGGACAGGCACCACCAGCCCGGACCGCCCACGGCACTGTGTCGACGGTAGAAGTCGAGAAACAGCAGGGCAATCAACACGTCGACGCCCAGCCGGAGGACAACGATGGTCGGTATATCTAAATTCATGCGTGCGCAAGAGTGGCTCGGTGGTGGGCAATTCAAACACAGGGAAAACCGGCCAAAGAGCCGAACAGGCCCAGACTCCCATGCCAATTGGTGAACGGCGAACAGCGAGCGACCGGCGGTTGGCGGCGTGCGCATCCGACGGGTCCAGTCGCTGTCGGGACAAAGATCTGCCGCGGGCCTGCGCCAGAATCCGTCCCATGGGAACTCTTTATCTTGTGCGCCATGGCCAGGCCTCGTTTGGTGCCGCCGACTACGACCAGCTGAGCGATCTGGGCCATCGGCAAAGCGTGCAACTGGGGCGCTACTGGGCTTCGCGCGGCGTGAAGGTGGACGCGGTGATCACCGGCACCCTGCGCCGCCAACAACAGACCTGGGCCGGCATTGCCGAGGGCGCTGGCTGGAAACACGAAGCCCTGGCTTGGCCGGGCTTGAACGAATACGACAGCGCCGCCGTCATCAAGACCATCCACCCGTCGCCGCTGCCACCGGCCAACACCCCCGAGTTGTTTCGCCACCACTTCCGGCTGCTGCGCGATGGCCTGAGCCAATGGATGGCCGGCACGGTGAGTCCCCAGGGCATGCCCAGTTACCGCGACTTTGCCTTGGGTGTGACCCGTGCGCTCGACCATGTGCGGGCGCAACACCCGGACCAGAATGTGTTGGTGGTCTCCAGTGGCGGGCCGATCTCGACCGCCGTCGCCCATGTGCTGGGCATGAGCCCCGAAGGCAGCATTGCGCTGAACATGCGCATCCGCAACAGCTCGGTGTGCGAATTCCAATACACCCCCAAGCGCCACACCCTGCTGACCTTCAACACGGTGCCGCATCTGGACCAGGCCGAGCTCAACGACTGGGTGACCTATACCTGAGGTGGCGGTCGGGTCGGCCTTGGCCGACGCGTGAACCGCGTGCGATAGTCTGCGCATGGATGCCGACCGACCGGGCACTGAGCTGCCTTCTTCCGAACGCCCAAAGGGCTCGCGCCTCGCGCGCCTGCAGCAGTGCACCACGCTCGGCCTGCTCGCTCTGGGTGTGGCCTGGGTGCTGGGCTGGTGGACGCGTTCGCCTTTCTGGGCGCTCGCGGGCGTGTTGCTGTGCTGGCTGGGTTACGCCGGGGTCTTGGGCTTGGAGCTGCTGGCGGTGTGGTGGGTCAACCGCCGCGACCCGACGCCGCGTGCCGGTTGGACGCTGCTGCGGCAAGCCTGGTGGCAAGAGGTGCGCGCAGCGCCTCTGGTGTTTGCCTGGCGCCAGCCGTTTCGCTGGCGTTGCCTGCCCGACGGGCCAAGGCCCCAGGTCCCCGGTGCGCCGGCCGCTGTATTCGTGCACGGGTTCGTTTGCAACCGGGGCTTTTGGTTGCCCTGGATGCGCGTGCTGCGCGAGCGCGGGCAGAGCTATACCTCGGTCAATCTCGAACCTGTGTTCGGCTCCATCGACGACTATGTGCCGCTGATCGAGGCTGCGGTGCAGCGCGCACACGCCCTGACCGGCACGCCCCCGGTGCTGATCTGCCACAGCATGGGCGGCTTGGCGGCACGGGCCTGGCTGGCGCGCACGCCGGGGGCTGCGGCCCGGGTGCGGCAGGTGGTCACCATCGGCACACCGCACTACGGTACCTGGTTGGCACAGTTCAGCCACCTGCCCAACGGGCGGCAAATGCGCATCGGCGGCGGCTGGTTGCGGAACCTGGCGGCGCGCGAGGCCGGGCAGGCCCACACGCCGGACTATGCGCGCTTCATCTGCTGGTATTCCAACGCCGACAACATCGTCTTCCCAGCCAGCACCGCCACCTTGCCCGGCGCGGACAACCGCTTGCTGCCGGGCGCGGCGCACGTGGCGCTGGCGTTTCAGCCCCGGGTGATGGCCGACACGCTGGCCTTGTTGTCGCCTACGGCCAGCGCCGCGTCCTGAGCGACCGGGCCCGGCTCACAGCACGCCGCGGCGTTTCTGGTCCAGCTCCATGGTTTCGAACAAGGCCTTGAAGTTGCCCTCGCCAAATCCCTCGTTGCCCTTGCGCTGAATGAATTCGAAAAAGATCGGTCCGAGCTGGTTCTCGCTGAAGATCTGCAGCAGCAGCTCGCCGTGCGTGCCGTCCACCAATATGTTGCGGGCTTTCAGCGCCTCCACGTCTTCGCCGTGCCCCGGAATGCGTTTGTCCAGCAGCTCGTAATAGGTTTCGCTGGTGTTCAGCAATTGCACGCCGGCCATCTGCAGCGCGTCCACCGTGGCGACCAGATCGGTCGATCCCAGCGCGATGTGCTGTATGCCTTCACCGTGGTAGCGGTCCAGGTACTCCTGGATCTGCCCGGCTTTTTCATTGCCTTCTTCGTTGATCGGGATGCGGATCTTGCCGCAGGGGCTGGTCATGGCCTTGCTCTTGACGCCGGTGGCCTGGCCTTCGATGTCGAAGTAGCGCACCTCGCGGAAGTTGAACAGGCGCTCGTAGAACTCGGCCCACTCGCCCATGCGCCCACGGTGCACGTTGTGGGTGAGGTGGTCGATGTAGGTCAGGCCATAACCGGCGGGGTCCAGCGCTTGCGAGGCCTGGACGCCGGGCAGGGCCTCAAAGTCCACGTCGAAGAAACCGATGTTGCCGATGTCGCCGGGCAACGCGCCGTTCTTGCCGCGCCAGCGGTCCACCAGGTAAATCAGGCTGTCGCCAATGCCCTTGATGGCCGGAATGTTCAGCTCGCCCGGGCCCGCTTTGCCCGCGTAGCCAAAAGCGCCAAGGTCGAGCGCACGCTCGTAGGCGCTTTTCACGTCTTGCACGCGAAAGGCAATGGCGCAGATGCTGGGCCCGTGCTGGCGGGCAAAGCGCTGCGCAAAACTGTCGGGTTCGGCGTTGAGCAGAAAGTTGATGCCGCCTTGGCGGTACAGCGTCACATCTTTGTGGCGGTGCTTGGCCACCGCCTTGAAACCCATGCGCTCGAACAAGGCGCCCATGGCGGCGGGATCGGGGGCTGCGTATTCGATGAATTCAAAACCGTCGGTGCCCATGGGATTGGCCCATTCGGCGGCGGCGGGGGCTGTGGATGCGGGGGTGGCGCTCATGGTGTGTCTCCGTTCGGCGGGTGAATGCACCACTGTATCGGGAGAGGGGCTCAATTTTTCAGCGTATCGGCGGCTCTGGTGCCGCCAGAACGCAGGAAACCTGCGATATTTGCACCATGCAGACACCGAACAAGCTTGATCGCCAGATACTGCGCCAACTTCAAGTGGACGGGCGGGCCACCTACGAGCAGATCGCCGAGCAGGTGGGCCTGTCACCCAGCGCCGTGCTGCGCCGGGTCAAACGGCTGGAAGACGCGGGCGTGATCGCGGCGTACGTGGCCTTGGTGAAGCCCGAAGCCGTGGGCCTGGGGCTCACCGCCTATGTGAACGTGCGGTTGGCCAAACACACCGGGAGCGCCCAGCACAACCCGATGGAGCTGTTCCGCGCCAGCGTGCAGACCTGGCCCGAGGTGGTGGAATGCGCGGTGCTGACCGGCGAGATGGATTACCAGTTGCGCCTGGTGGTGGCCGACATGGCGGCGTACTCGCGCTTCATGATCGACACCTTGCTGAAACACCCCAGCGTGCAGGACTGCAAAACCAGTTTCGTGATGGACCGCCTGAAAAGCACCACCGCCTTGCCGCTGTAAGCGGCTGGCGCGGACATTCCGCACGCTTTTGGGGCATAAACACCCTCAAAGTCACCCGCCGGTCGGGTTTCCCCGGCTTTAGAGGCTTGCGTCCTTGTTGATTTAGGGATAACCCTTACATTTAAACCCATGACCGACTCAAACTCCTGGTTCAAAACCTCGCTGGACTCCGGCAAGGCCTTGCTGCGTTCCTCGCAGCTGGACCCGGCCAACGAGCCCGCCAAGTCCGCGCCCAGCCACTCGGTGGTGGTGCCGATCCGCTCCATCGGGCCCGGCCACCGTGGCCGCATCGCAGACCATTTGCGGGCGCTGGACCCGCACGACCGCTACCTGCGTTTTGGCTACGCCGCCAACGACGAGCAGATCGGCCGCTACGTGGACCAGCTGCACTTCGAGCGCGACGAGCTCTTTGGCATTTTCAACCGCAAGCTGGACCTGATCGCCATGGCCCACCTGGCGTTTTCGGTCGACCCGCAATACACCAGCTGCGCCGAATTCGGCGTGTCGGTGGCGAGCCAGGCGCGCGGACGCGGTTATGGCAGCCGTTTGTTCGAGCGCGCCGTCATGCACGCCCGCAACGAAGGCGTGTCCATGCTGTTCGTGCATGCGCTGTCGGAAAACACCGCGATGCTGAAAATCGCGCGCAAGGCGGGTGCGGTGATCGAGCGCGACGGCTCCGAGAGCGAAGCCCATTTGCGACTGCCACCGGCCAACTTCGATTCGCGCATGACCGAGATGGTGAACGAGCAACTCGCCATCACCGACTACCACCTCAAATCCCAGGCCAAGCAGTTCTGGGGTGTGCTGGCCCTGTTGCAAGAGCTGCGCCAAGGCGTGCGCGACGCCCGCGAGCGCGCCCGCGTCTGAGCCTGGCGAGCCGCAGGCGGTGTCACCGGCACCGCGCCCTCTGTCATGGGCTTGCGGTATCCTTGGCCTCTTGTCCAACCAAACGATCCCCTCAGTGGCCGAACCCTCCCCCAGTAATGGGCCGCAGCGCAGCCTGCGGCGAGAAGACAAACGTGGTTTCCTGCAGCGGCTCGCGGAATTCATACACCCCGGGCCAGACTCCAAGGACGAGTTGATAGGCATCCTCGCCGAGGCCGAGGACAACGACATCATCAACGCCGAGTCGCGCATCATGCTCGAGGGCGTGATGCGCATCGCCGACATGTCGGCCGGCGAGGTGATGGTGGCCGCGCCCCGCATGGACGTGCTCAACATCGACGCGGCCTACGAAGACCTGCTCTACACCGTGATCGACACCGCGCACTCGCGCTTTCCGGTCTTTGAGGGCGAGCGCGAAAACATCATCGGCATCCTGCTGGCCAAAGACCTGCTCAAGCTGCAGCGCGCGCCCGAGCTCAATATCCGCGCCTTGCTGCGCCCGGCCACCTTCGTGCCCGAGAGCAAGGGCTTGAACGACTTGTTGCGCGAGTTCCGTGGCAACCACAACCACCTGGCCATCGTGATCGACGAGTTTGGCCGCGTGGCCGGCCTCATCACCATCGAAGACGTGCTGGAAGAAATCGTCGGCGAGATCGAAGACGAGTTCGACGAAGCCGAGGACGAGGGCGATGTCTACGCCCTGGCCGACAGCACCTGGCGCGTCAGCGGCGACACCTCGGTGGAGCGCATCAACGAATCCTTTGGCGTGGAATTGCCGATCGACGATTTTGAAACCATCGGCGGCCTGATTTCGCACACCATGGGCCACGTACCCAAGCGCGGCGAATTCCACGACGCCGCCGGTCTGCGTTTTATTGTTCTGCACGCCAAAGCCGGAACCGTGAAGTGGTTCAAGGTGATGCCGGTCGCTGCCGACCTATAAGTCCCGCTCCAGCGCCAACAGCACCGATCGATCACCGATGCGCAGCCTGTTTGGCAACCTGCACACCCCTTCGAGTTTGTCGCCGCTCAGCGGCCAGCCCCCGCGCCGGCCCACCCCCGGCCGCGCCTTGGGCTGGGTGTTGCTGTGCGTGTTCGCAGGCGCTTTGCAGGCCGTGTCCCTGGCCTGGCCGCTGGCCGCCTGGAGCCCGCCGGGTCTGAGCCACGGCCAAGCCAGCGGCTGGCTGCAAATCGGCTCCCTGGCGGTGCTGGCCTTGGCGCTGTTGCGCGCAACCCGCCCGCGCAGCGCCGCCTGGCGGGCCTGGTGGTTTGCCACCAGCTGGCTGAGCAGCACCTTCTGGTGGTTGTTCGTGTCCTTGCACACCTATGGCGGTCTGGCGGCCTGGCTCACGGTACTGGCGGTGCTGGCGCTGGCCGGTCTGCTGGCGCTGTATTACGCCATCGCGGCGGGTTTGTTGCACGCCTGGGCACCCCGGCGCTGGCCCGGCCAGGCGCTGCTGTTCGCTGCCGTGTGGACCCTGGCCGAACTGGCCCGGGCGCGCTGGTTCACCGGATTTCCCTGGGGCGCTGGCGGCTACGCCCAGGTGGATTTGATGGCGGCCTGGGCGCCGCTGGTGGGCGTCTACGGCATGGGCGCTGCGGCCACGTTTCTGGCCGGGGTGCTCGCCATGGTTGTGAACGGGTTCTGGGCGCGCGGGCACAGGGGGCCGTCCCTGCCGACCCGCCGCGCCCGCCCGCCCAAGGCCGGTGCCGGTATGCGCTGGTGGGAGCTGGGCAGCGCGCTGCTGGCGGGTCTGGCGGTGCTGCTGTTTCTGGGCACCCTGTTCAGTGGCCAGGGCGGCGGGGCCGATGGTTCGGCCTGGGGCCAGCGCAACACCCGCGCCGCCGGTGAGCTGCGGGTCTGGCTGCTGCAAGGCAACATTTCGCAAGACGAAAAATTCGTGGCCGGCACCGGCGTGGCCCAGGCCATGGCCTGGTATCCGGCGCAGATGGCGGAAGCGGTGCGGGCGGCCAAAACCGCACCCGACACCGCACCCGACCTGGTGGTGGCGCCCGAGACCGCCTTGCCTTTGCTGCCGCAACAAATGGGCGCGGCCTTCTGGCAGCCCTTGCTCGGTGACATCGCCTCGGGCCCCGTGGCGGCGCTGATGGGATTGCCCCTGGGCAGCTTCACCCAGGGCTACACCAATTCCGCCTGGGGCATGGACCCGGCCACGGCCGCCCAGGCCCGCAGCGCCTACCAGGATCCCGGCAGCGCTGCCACGCTGCCCGCCGCACCCGGGCACGACGCCCAAGGCTTTTACCGCTACGACAAACACCACCTGGTGCCGTTTGGCGAATTCATTCCGCCGTTTTTCCGCTGGTTCATCGACCTGATGAACATCCCGCTGGGCGACTTCAACCGGGGCGACCTGGTGCAGCCGGCCTGGCAATGGGCCGGGCAGCGCATCGCGCCCAATATTTGTTACGAAGACTTGTTTGGCGAAGACCTGGCGGCCCAGTTCCGCGACGAAGCCAGCGCCCCCACCGTGCTGGTGAACCTGAGCAACATCGGCTGGTTTGGCGACACCATCGCCATCGACCAGCATTTGCAGATTTCGCGCTTGCGCGCCATGGAACTCGGGCGGCCCATGCTGCGCGCCACCAACACCGGCGCCACCGCCGCCATCGACCACCGGGGCGTGGTCACGCACCAGTTGCCGCGCCTCACACGCGGACGGCTCGAAGCCACGGTGCAAGGCCGCAGCGGGCTCACGCCGTTTGCGGTCTGGGCCGGGCGCTGGGGCTTGTGGCCGGTCTGGGGCCTGTGTGGGTTGGTGCTGGCCCTGTCTGTCGTGGCGCGGCTGGCGGCTGGACCGGGGCCTCGCCGGCGTTGAATCCGGTACTGGTTGGGAGCCCGTTGGGCACGCGGGCGCAGCCCCATGCCGGGCACTGGGCGCCCAAGCCCCGCACGGCCCCGTAAAATCGACCGCTTGTGTGGCGCGCACCCGGTGCTTGCAGCCGCCCGCCCAACGCCCGATAGCCCCTGATTTCCCCGAACCCGGCACCGCCCGGCGCGACCGACTATGTTGACCTTCCAGCAAATCATTCTGAAACTGCAGTCCTACTGGGACGAAAAGGGCTGTGCGCTGCTGCAACCCATCGACATGGAGGTGGGCGCCGGTACCAGCCACACCGCCACCTTCCTGCGCGCCCTCGGCCCCGAGCCCTGGAAGGCCGCCTACGTGCAGCCCAGCCGCCGCCCCAAAGATGGCCGCTACGGCGAGAACCCCAACCGCTTGCAGCACTACTACCAGTACCAGGTGGTGTTGAAGCCAGCACCGGCCAACATCCTGGAGCTGTACCTGGGTTCGCTCGAAGCCCTGGGTTTCGACCTGAAGAAGAACGACATCCGTTTCGTCGAAGACGACTGGGAAAACCCCACCCTGGGCGCCTGGGGTCTGGGCTGGGAAGTCTGGCTCAACGGCATGGAAGTCACGCAGTTCACCTACTTCCAGCAGGTGGGCGGCATCGACTGCAAACCCGCCACCGGCGAAATCACTTACGGCCTGGAGCGCCTGGCCATGTACCTGCAGGGTGTGGACAACGTCTACAACCTGAAGTGGACCGATACGCTGAGCTATGGCGACGTCTACCTACAAAACGAAAAAGAGCAGTCGGCCTACAACTTTGAACACGCCGATGCCGAGTTCTTGTTCCACGCTTTTGGTGCCCACGAAAAGCAGGCCAAACACCTGATCGAAGCGGAACTCGCTTTGCCCGCCTACGAGCAAGTGCTCAAGTGCGCGCACAGCTTCAACCTGCTCGACGCCCGCGGCGCCATCAGCGTGACCGAGCGCGCCGCCTACATGGGCCGCATCCGCGATCTGGCGCGCAAGGTTGCCCGCAGCTACCTCGACAGCCGCGCCCGCCTCGGTTTCCCCATGGCGCCCAAAGCCTGGAGCGACGAAGTGCTGGCCGAGATGGCCAAAGCCGAACAGAAAAAGGCCGCCTGAGTGAGCGATCGATCGAGCGAAAAAAACACCATGACGACCCAAAACCTGCTTGTTGAATTGTTTGTGGAAGAGCTGCCGCCCAAGGCGCTCAAGAAGCTGGGCGATGCCTTTGCCCAAGTGCTGGGCGACCAGCTCAAGGCCCAAGGCCTCGCCGGTGCCGAATCGGTCGTGACCGCGTTCGCCTCGCCGCGCCGCCTGGCCGCGCACGTGACCGCCGTGGCCGCGCGTGCCGCCGACAAAGCGGTTTCACAAAAGCTCATGCCCGTGAGCGTGGGCCTGACGGCCGATGGCCAAGCCACGCCTGCGCTGCTCAAGCGCCTGGGCGCACTCGGTGCCGACGCCTCGGTGGTGCCCAGTCTGAAACGCGCGCCCGATGGCAAGGCCGAAGCCCTGTTCTTCGACAGCATCGCACCCGGCGTGGAACTCGCGCCGGGTTTGCAAAAAGCCCTGGACGAATCGCTGGCCAAGCTGCCCATTCCCAAGGTCATGAGCTACCAACTGGAATCCAACTGCGAACAGCCCGGCTGGAGCAGTGTGCAGTTCGTGCGCCCGGCGCACGGCCTGGTGGCGCTGCACGGCAGCACCGTGGTGCCGCTCCAGGCGTTGGGCCTGACTTCTGGCAACAGCACGCACGGCCACCGCTTTGAAGCCGCTGTGGACCCGGTGGTGTTGAAAGACGCCGACAGCTACGCCGCCACGCTGTTGAAAGACGGCGCCGTGATCGCTTCGTTTGCCGAACGCAAGGCCGAGATCGCACGCCAGCTCGCCGCTGCTGCGGCGAAGGTAGGCGGCGGTTGCCAACCGATCGAAGACGACGCCTTGCTCGACGAAGTGACGGCCCTGGTCGAGCGCCCGAACGTGCTCACCTGTGCGTTCGAAAAAGAGTTTCTCGACGTGCCGCAGGAGTGCCTGATTCTCACGATGAAGGCGAACCAGAAATACTTTCCGCTGCTGGACGCACAAGGCAAGCTGACCCACCAGTTTCTGGTGGTCAGCAACATCCGCCCGGACGACGCCAGCGCCGTGATCGGCGGCAACGAACGCGTGGTGCGCCCGCGTCTGGCCGACGCCAAATTCTTCTTCGACCAGGACCGCAAGAAAACGCTGGCTTCGCGCGTTGAAGGTTTGGGGAAAGTCGTCTATCACAACAAGCTGGGCACGCAGGGTGAGCGCGTGGAGCGCGTGCGCACCATCGCCAAGGCGATTGGCCAACAACTCGGTGACGACGTGTTGGCGAAGAGCGCCGACACCGCTGCGCAACTGGCCAAGACCGATTTGTTGACCGACATGGTGGGCGAATTCCCGGAGTTGCAAGGCATCATGGGCGGCTACTACGCGCGCCACGATGGCCTCACCGAAGACATCGCCTTCGCCATCGAAGACCACTACAAGCCCCGCTTCGCCGGCGACGAGTTGCCGCGCAACACCACCGGCTTGGTGGTGGCGCTGGCCGACAAGCTGGAGACGCTGGTCGGCATGTTCGGTATCGGCAATCTGCCCACCGGCGACAAAGACCCGTTTGCGTTGCGCCGTCACGCCTTGGGCGTGGTTCGTATGCTGGTTGAACTGAGGTTGCCGATTGATCTATCTACGATGGTCTCTGCTGCCAGCCTTGCTTTTCCCACAGTGGGCGAGCAAGTAAGGCAGAGCCTTTACCAATTCATGTACGACCGCATGTCGGGCATGCTTCGGGAGCAGGGGTTCTCGACCCAGGAGGTCGATGCGGTTATTTCTCAGAGTCCCGAACGCCTAGGTGACGTGCCCAGTCGTCTCGCGGCAGTGCGCGCCTTCGCCGCCCTGCCCGAAGCGCCCGCCCTGGCCGCTGCCAACAAACGCATTGGCAACATCCTCAAGAAATCCGAAGGCGAAGGCGCCGCCGTGAACCCGGCGTTGTTTGCCGAATCGGCTGAAAAAGATTTGTACGCCGCCATGCAGGC
>NZ_JBFJMY010000075.1:0-13674 GCF_041633695.1 Hydrogenophaga sp. | reverse complement strand
GGTCTTCACGGTGAACAGTGCCTTGTGGCTTTTGAGGTCGTAGGCGGCCAGCACGTTGTCGTCTTCGATCGACACAAACACGGTCTTGCCGTCTGGGCTCAGGGCAAAAATCTCCGGGCTATCGCCCAGTGGCACCGTGCCAGTCATCTGGCCGGACGCCACATCGACCAGTCCCAGCGCGTTGCTGTCGCCACAGCTGACGTAAATCTGGCGGTGATCGCCACTGAACATCATGTGGCGCGGGCGCTGACACACCTCGATGCTCGATAGGTGCTGACCTTGCGTGTCAAACACCTGTATGCGGTTGTCTTTTTCGCTGGACACGTACACCTTGCCAGCGGCGGCGACCGGCATGGCGGCGGCCAGTGCCAACACCGCAGCGGCCAGCGGCAAGGACGCGCGCCCACGGCGCATGAAGGGCTGCAAAAGCATGGCTTGTCTCCTGTTTGTTGTTGAAGCGGTCCGCGCCACGGCTCGGGTCTGCCAGCTACCAACAGGCAAAAACAATGCCAGGAAATCTGGAACGGAGTTTGCTTACCCCAAGCCATGGGCCACCTGTTTGTCGTGGTCAACCGCCATGACCCGGGTGCGCATCCCGCCGCCAGGCACACCGACAACCGACCATCGAGCAGCCCAACCATGGGCAACACGGCCGCTCCAAATCCAAAGGCTCTTGCATGAACGACATCCTCTTGAGCGCGCAGAACCTGCACAAGGCCTATGGCGGAAAACCCGCTCTGTCTGGTGTGAGCCTGGAACTGCGCGCCGGTGAAATGGTTGCGCTCCTGGGTCCCAATGGGGCGGGCAAATCCACGCTGCTGCAACTGCTCACCGGTTTGTTCACCGCCGACCAGGGGGACATCGCCGTGCTGGGGCACGACTTGCGCCACCACGCCACGCGCGCCTTGGCAGGCATGGGGGTGGTGTTCCAGCAAAGCGCGCTGGACCTCGATCTCAGCATGATGGCCAACCTGCTGTTCCACACCGATTTGCACGGCCTGCCCCGGTTACTGGCGCGCGAACGCATCGCGGCTGGGCTGGCGCGCCTGGGGCTGGACGGCCAGGCCACACAGACCGTGCGCACCCTCTCGGGCGGCACCCGCCGCAAAGTGGAATTGCTGCGCGCCCTGCTGCACCAGCCACGCGTCTTGCTCATGGACGAAGCCACCGTGGGACTGGATCCGTCTTCGCGCCAACAACTGCTCGACCAGGTGCGCAGGCTGAGCCGCGAAGACGGCGTGGCCGTGCTGTGGGCCACGCACCTGAGCGAAGAGATCCGCGTCGCGGACCGCCTGGTGTTGTTGCACCAGGGGCGGGTGATGTTCTCGGGCGGGGTACCCGACTTTCTGGAGCAGGCCTCGGGTCAGGACATCAACCAGGTGCTGCTGGAGCGCTACGCCATGGCCGCCGCCTGAGCGTCTGCAGCCATCTCGCGCGGGTGGCGGGAATGGATCAGCCCTTGAGCAGCTGCTTCACGTCCGCGACCAGGCCTTCCACACCGGTACCGTAGCGGTGGTACAGGCGTATACGGCCTTGCGTGTCGTAGACATAACTGCCCGCCGAGTGGTCCATGCTGTAGCTGGTGGGTGTGTTGCCCGGCACTTTCTTGTAGTAGATCTTGAAGCTCTTGGCCAGTTCGGGCAGTTCTTCGGGCTTGCTGTACAGCGCGAGAAAGCTCGGGTCGAAGTTGGCCATGTACTCCTTCATCACCTGGGGCGTGTCGCGCTCAGGGTCGATGCTGATGAAGATTCCTTGCAGCTTGTCGCCTTGATCACCGAGTTGGCGCCGAACCTCGGCCAGCTCGCTCATGGACGTGGGGCACACGTCGGGACACTGCGTGAAGCCAAAAAACACCACCACCACTTGGCCTTTGAAGTCCGCCAGCGTGCGGGCCTGCCCGTTGTGGTCGGTCAGCGCAAAACCGGTGGCGTAGTCGGCACCCGTGATGTCGATGCCCGTGAAAGCGGGTGCGTCGGCCTTGTCCGAGCAGGCGGCGAGACCCAGCGTACCCAGACTCCAAGCGATCAGTTGTCGGCGTTTCATGGCAGCACGTTCCAAAGTGGTTGACCCGGGGGCGCGCGAAGCGCGGCGGGCGAAGTCAAAGATAGTGGTCCACCAGGAGCGCAGCAAACAGCAGCGAAAGATGGATCAGCGAAAAACGGAAGGTCTTGCGCGCCAGCGCATCGGAATAGTTGCGCCAGAGTGCAAACGCGTAGCCGCAGAAGCCGATGCTCAAGACCACCGCCACCGCCAGATACAGCCAGCCGCTCATGCGCATGACAAAGGGCATGAGGCAGGCGGCGAACAGCACAAAGGTGTAGAGCAGGATTTGCAGCCGCGTGAATTCCGAACCGTGTGTGACCGGCAGCATGGGCAGGCCCGACTTGCGGTAGTCCTCCACCCGGTACAAGGCCAAGGCCCAGAAGTGGGGTGGCGTCCACAGGAAGATGATGAGGAACAGGATGAGCGCCTCGGGCGCGACCACACCGGTCATGGCGGCCCAGCCCAACACCGGCGGCATGGCGCCCGAGGCGCCACCGATGACGATGTTCTGCGGCGTCAGCGGCTTGAGGATGACGGTGTAGACCACGGCGTAACCCACGAAGGTGGCGAAGGTCAGCCACATGGTGAGCGGGTTGACCCCGTAGTACAGGACAGCCGATCCGGCCGCACACAGCACGGCGGAAAACGTGAGCGTCTTGGTGTTGGAAAGCTCGCCCTTGGCGGTGGGCCGCCAGGCGGTGCGCCGCATCTTGGCGTCGATCTGCTGTTCCACCACACAATTGAAGGCGGCGGCGGCACCCGCCACCAGCCAGATGCCGAAACAGGCCACCGCCGCGAGTTGCACCTGCTGCCAGGAAGGCAGCCCCGGCACGGCCAGCACCATGCCGATGAAGGCGCAAAACACGATGAGCTGGATCACCCGTGGCTTGGTCAGGGCATAGAACTGGCGCCAGGTGGGCGGCAGCGCGGCTGGGGAAGTGGTGGAGGCGGTGCTCATCAGGGCAATCGAGACAGTCGGGAAATGTTGAAGCGCGAAGTGCTCATGGGATCGGGGTCGGACCGGGTGGTGGCCAGGGCGCCGGTCAGCACCACCACCAGCGCAGCGGCGCCGCCGGTGTGGGCCAAGGCAGCCACCATGGGCCAGTCCAGCACCACATTGCTCAGGCCACTGGCCAGTTGCCACAAGGCCAAGCCGAGCAACCAGTGGGCCCTGCTCCGCATGCCGGGCACCTGCCACAAGCGCCAGGCCATCAGGCCCAGAGCGGTGAGCACGAGGTAGGCCGAGAGGCGGTGCACGTAGTGGATGGCGGTCAGCGCGGCAAAGGGGATGTTCTCACCCGCCGCGTCCACACCCAGATGGCGCCAGAGCGCAAAGCCGTGGCTGAAGTCCATCGGCGGCCACCAGCTGCCTTGACAGGTGGGGAATTCGGTGCAGGCGAGTACCGCGTAATTGGTACTGACCCAGGCGCCCAGAGCGATCTGCAGCCAGACCAAGGCGAACACCAGCCACAAGCCGGTTCGCAAATGGCCGTGCAGCGTCACCAGGCGCACCCGGCCGCGTTCGGCCAGCGCGTACCCCGCCGACTGCACGCGCAGCAAAGCCAGCAAGACCATGGCGCCCAGCAAGTGCATGCTGACGATGGCCGGAAAGAGTTTCATGGTCACGGTGAGCGCGCCAAAGGCGCCCTGCAGGCAGACCCAGAACAAGGTCAGCAGCGGCCATGCCAGGGACACCCGCAGGCGCCTGCGCTCGAGCCAGCTCACACAGGCCAACACCAGAATCAGAACGCCCACCCCGGTGGCCAGGTAGCGGTGGATCATTTCAACCCAGGCTTTGGAGAACGTGACCGGCCCGGTGGGCATGGCCTGCTGGGCCGCTGCGATGTGCAGATTGGCCCCCACCGGGCTCACACTGCCGTAGCAGCCCGGCCAGTCCGGGCAGCCCAGTCCGGAATCGGTGAGGCGGGTGAAAGCGCCGAACAGCACCAGGTCAAACGTGAGAAACAGGGTGATCAAGGTCAGCATATGCAGGCGGTGCGCCGGCATGGCCCGCCGGTTGCGCAGCCAGACCCAGGCCAGCGGGCCCAGCGCCAGCGCAATGCCGAGCAGCATGAGCCGCACCACGGGGGCAAAGTCGTAGAGCGCGGGCGCGTTCATGTCAGGGGCGACCCGGCTGGTCCCAGGAGGCCGAGGCCCGCAGCAAACGGTCCAGATCGCGCTTGCCCTGCTTGGGATCGAAGTGGGCGGGGAAACGCATCATCCAGTTGCCCTGCGGATCGACCACGTACAAATGGTCTTGCAGCGCCTGGCCCGGCGCAGGCACCAGCCACTGGGCCAGCTGGCCGGCATCAACCTGCAGCACATGCGCCGCGGCGGTGGCCTCTTGCAGCGCCGGGCTCAGGGCGGCGTCGCCGGTGCGCAGCCAGACCCAGTCCAGCCGGTCCTTCTCCCGGCCCAAGGTCTCCCGCAACTGGCGCTGCAGATACAGATGCTGCTGGCACGCAGCGTCGCAGTTGCTGTCGGCCACGCTGACCAACAACCACTGGTTGTGCAGGCTGCTCAGGGGCACGGTTTGGCCTTGTGCGTCCACGCCGGTCCAACTGGGCAGGGGCCGCACCGGTTGGATCAGTTCCCCGTAGTTGCGCCTACCCTCGGGCCGGATCACGTAGTAGGTGAAATACGAGGCGATGACGGGCGCCGCACACACCAGCAGCACCGCCAGCATTTTCCAGCGGCCCGCACGGGTACTGGCGGCGCGGGTGGCGCTGCCCTGATCCAGCTGCGGCAGGCTGTGGACGGTGAGCGTCAGCGGCTCATCGGGGGTGGAGGCCATGGACTGTGCGCTTTCGGCGGGGGGAGATGATTTGAAACCAGACATACAAGAATGCGACCAGGGCGCACAAGGCAAACCATTGAAAAGCGTAGCCGTAGTGGCGGGAAACGTCGAAAGTGATGGGGGACCAATCCCGCAACAGCCCGTCGGACGGCGGATCGATTTGCAAGACCGAGAACGGCAGCAGCGCCATCCCGGTTTCTTGGGCATAGGCCGCTATGTCGATATTTTGCCGGATCGAACCGGTGCCCGCTTCGCCGAGCTGGAACAGCCGTCCCGGCGCAGCGGCCAAACGGCCCTGTATGTGCACCGCTTCGGTCGTCGTTGCGATCTCGGGCAGGTGCGTGCGGTCGGTGAAATCGCGCGGCACCCAGCCGCGCTGCACCAGCACCGCCCGCTCACTGCCGCTCAGGCGCAAGGCGGTGATCAGAAAAAAGCCGTTGCGGCTGTTCATCTGGCGGTTCTCCAGAAACACGCTGCTGCCCGCCACCCAGTGGCCATCCAGCGAGACCGGGCGGTACAAGGCCTCGTCAGGATGCTGGGCGGCCAGCAGCGTCGCCGTGTCCCAGGCCGGCAACCGGGCTTGCTGCTCCACCCGCGCCTGCATGGCCTGCTTTTGGGCCGCACGCGACAGCTGCCAGACACCCAGCGACGCCGTGAGTGCGGCGGTCAGCAAAGCCGCCACCGTCACGGTCCAGAAGCGAAACCGGTCAGAGGCGGTTGTCATGTTCAAAGCAGTGGCTGTTCATCCGATAATCGATCCATGAAATACCTTGTGATTGTGGCCTTCATCGCCATTCTGGGCAGCTTGGCGGCGGCCTTGGTTTATATGATGCGCGGCGGTCAACAAGACCCCGGCGCAAGCGCTGCGCCGCGCAAGAACCACATGGCCCGGGCCCTGGCCTTTCGCGTCGGCTTTTCCATTCTGCTGTTCGTGGTGGTGCTGGTCAGCTACTTCATGGGCTGGATACAACCCACCGGTCTGCCATTGGGTCGTTGAGAACAGCGCCCGGAATCGGCACACCTGGGTGTGCGGCCCAGCAATAAAAAAGCGCCCACCGGCGCTTTTTTAGGGGTCAGGGGCGTCCGGCGGAAACACCCGCCGCCAAACCCTGGGATCAGAGCCAGTACACCAGGATGTACAAGCCCAGCCAGACCACGTCCACAAAGTGCCAGTACCAGGCTGCGCCCTCAAAGCCGAAGTGGCTCTTGGCCGTGAAATGGCCTTTTTGCAAACGCAGGGTGATGAACAGCAACATCAGCATGCCCACAAACACGTGGAAGCCGTGGAAACCGGTGAGCAAGAAGAAGGTCGAGCCGAAGATGCCCGAGGTCAGCTTGAGGTTGTAGGCGCTGTAAGCGTGCGCATATTCGTAGCCTTGCACGCCCAGGAAGGTGATGCCCAGCAGCACGGTCAGCCACATGAAGCCAATGGTTTTGGCCCGGTTGCCCGCTTGCAGGGCGTGGTGGGCAATGGTCAGCGTGACGCCCGACGTCAACAACAAGGCGGTGTTGATGGTGGGCAGCCAGAACGGTCCCATGGTCTGGAACGGCTCCACGATGCCAGCGGGCGACGCGGTGGCACCGGCTTGCATGCTGGGCCAGACGGCGGTGAAGTCGGGCCAGATCAGCGCATTCTCAAGACTGCCCAGGGCCGGCACCGAGTGCATGCGACCCCACCACAGCGCGGTGAAGAAGGCGCCAAAAAACATCACCTCGGAAAAGATGAACCAGCTCATGCTCCAGCGGAAAGAGAGATCGATCTTGTGGCCGTACAGGCCGCCTTCGCTCTCGGTCACCGATTGGCGGAACCAGAAGAACAGCACGGCGAGCCAACCCACCATGCCCAGCGCCAGCGAATAGGCGCCCCATTGGGCACCGTTGACCCATTGGCCTGCACCCAGAATGACGAAGAACAGCCCGATGGACGCCAACACCGGATAGGCCGATGGGCCGGGGACGAAGTAGTACGGCGTTTTACCGTGTGCTGCTGCTGACATGCTCGCTCCTAATAGCTATGCGCTGATTCAAATATCTGAAAACAAAAATCGATGCTTCAAAAAAACCCGGCCCTCAGGCGGCCAC
Source organism: Hydrogenophaga sp. (assembly GCF_041633695.1). Taxonomy (GTDB): domain Bacteria; phylum Pseudomonadota; class Gammaproteobacteria; order Burkholderiales; family Burkholderiaceae_C; genus Hydrogenophaga. The sequence continues at coordinate 6,752 of NZ_JBFJMY010000075.1, read as the reverse complement.
CACCCAGTTCACGATCAGGATCAAAATCAGCACGAACAAGATGGCCATGACCACACCCACCGCGATGATGTGCAGGGGGTTGAGCTTGGCAATGTCTTTCTGGTAATCCGCCTGCCGGCGCACGCCGAGAAAGCCCCAGAGCACGGCCTTGACCGTACCCAGCCAGGAACCTTGGCGCCGATGCAGTGGCGTGTTCATACCGCTCCGGCCTTTTTGTCCGTCAAAGCCACATCGGCCGGTGCCGAGGGCACCTTGCCACCGACCTCAAAGAAGGTGTACGACAAGGTGATGGTTTTGACATCTTTGGACAGGCGGGGATCGATCACAAACGCGACCGGCCAGCTCTTTTTCTCTCCCGGCGCCAGTGTGTATTGCGAGAAGCAGAAACACTCCAGCTTGTTGAAGAACGCCGCCGCCTGCTTGGGCGCGTAACTGGGAATGGCTTGCGCCGCCATGGTCCGGTTCTGCACGTTCTGGAACTCGTACATCACGGTGGCCAATTCGCCCGGATGCACCTCCAACGAGCGCACCGCCGGTTGGAAACGCCAAGGCCCACTCACGTTCACATCGAACTCGACCGTGATGGTGCGGGACGTGTCCACCTGCGTATTCGCTGGCAAACGCGCACTCACGCCCGGAATCTGCTGCTCGGTCAACGACAGGATGTTGATGCCCGTGACTTCGCAGATGGCTTTGTAGACCGGTACCAGCGCGTAGCCGAAACCGAACATGGCCAGCGCGATGACGCCGAGCTTGCCCACCATCTTGAAGTTTTCGTGACGCAATCCCATCCGACTGAACTCCGTGCTCGTGGTCCGGTCCGGCTCAGCCGCCGAACAACACCATCTTGCCCATGAACCCGGCAAAAAACACAAAGGCGACCGAGGCCAGGACCCAAGCCAGGCGCAGGTTGTTTTTCTTTTGTTCGTTTGTCATGGTCGGCAAAAAAGAGTGGTCGATGAACGTGGGCGTTGATCCGAAAAGACTCAGGCGATGATCTTGGTCGCGGTGGCGTCCAGCTTGGGTGGGGTCTCAAAGGTGTGGAAGGGCGCCGGCGACGGCACTTCCCATTCCAGGCCCTCGGCACCTTCCCAAGGCTTTTGCACCGCCTTGGTACCCTGGCCGCGCATGGCCGGCAAGGCCACGGCCAGGAAGAAATAGACCTGCGACAGACCAAAACCGAAGGCGCCGATCGAAGCGATCATGTTGAAGTCGGCGAACTGCATGGGGTAGTCGGCGTAACGGCGTGGCATGCCGGCCAGGCCCAGGAAGTGCATCGGGAAGAAGGTGATGTTGAAGAAAATCATCGACATCCAGAAATGCCACTTGCCGCGCGCTTCGCTGTACATCACGCCGGTCCACTTGGGCAGCCAGTAGTAGATGCCGGAGAACATGGCGAACAGCGAGCCCGCCACCAACACGTAGTGGAAGTGGGCCACCACGTAGTAGGTGTCCTGCATCTGAGTATCGATCGGGGCCACCGACAGGATCAGGCCGGTGAAGCCGCCCATGGTGAACACGAAAATGAAGCCCACAGCCCACAGCATGGGGGTTTCGAAGGTCATCGAGCCCTTCCACATGGTGGCGATCCAGTTGAAGATCTTCACGCCCGTGGGCACGGCGATCAACATGGTCGAGTACATGAAGAACAGCTGACCGGTGACCGGCATACCGGTGGTGAACATGTGGTGTGCCCACACGACAAACGACAGGATGGCGATGGAGCCGGTGGCGTACACCATGGATGCGTAACCGAACAACTTCTTGCGCGCAAAAGCGGGCACGACCTGGCTGACGATGCCGAAGGCCGGCAAGATCATGATGTAGACCTCGGGGTGGCCGAAGAACCAGAAGATGTGCTGGTACATCACCGGGTCACCGCCGCCGGCGGGGTTGAAGAAGCTGGTGCCAAAGTGGCAGTCGGTCAGCGTCATGGTGATGGCGCCAGCCAGCACCGGCATCACGGCGATCAGCAGGTAGGCGGTGATGAGCCAGGTCCAGCAGAACATCGGCATCTTCATCAGCGTCATGCCAGGGGCGCGCATGTTGAGGATGGTCACGATGATGTTGATCGATCCCATGATCGAGCTGGCACCCATGATGTGCATGGCAAAAATGCCGGCGTCCATCGAAGGGCCCATTTGCAGTGTCAGGGGCGCATACAGCGTCCAGCCAGCCGCAGGGGCGCCACCGGGCATGAAGAACGAACCCACCAGCATCAAAGCGGCTGGAATCAACAGCCAGAAGCTGAAGTTGTTCATGCGCGCGAAAGCCATGTCGCCCGCGCCGATCTGCAGCGGGATCATCCAGTTCGCAAAGCCCACGAAGGCCGGCATGATGGCGCCGAACACCATGATCAGGCCGTGCATGGTGGTGAGCTGGTTGAACAGGCCGGGGTTGACCAGTTGCAGGCCGGGCTGGAACAACTCCGCGCGGATCAGCAGCGCCAGCACACCGCCCACCATGAGCATGGTGAAGGCGAACAACAGGTACAGCGTGCCGATGTCTTTGTGGTTGGTGGCGTACACCCAGCGGCGCCAGCCGGCGGGCGCGTGGTGATCGTGGTCGTCGTGCGCGTGAGCGTCATGGGGATCAAGAACTGCACTCATGGTCTTTTCCTTAGGATTCTGTATTCAATTCACGCGGCTCAGGGGCGCGCTGCCACCACGTCGGCCGGTTGCACGATTTGTTCGGTTTTGTTCGACCAGTTGTTCTTGGCGAAGGTCATGACCGCAGCCAGCTCGGTGTCGGACAAGCTCTTCCACGCAGGCATGGCACCACCAGCGGCGCCGTTGAGCACCACGTTGATCATCTTGCCCTTGTCGGCGTCGGTCACGATCGCCGATCCGTCCAGCGGCTTGATGGGGCCTGCGCCCTTGCCATTGGCCTGGTGGCAGGCAGCGCAATTCGCCGCGTAGACGGACTCACCACGCTTGACGAGGTCGGCCAGATTCCACACTTTGGCAGGATCGTCGGCGGCGGCGGCCATGGCCTTGTGCTGCTCACCCACCCATGCGGTGTATTCCTCGGCGCTCACCACTTTGACGTGGATGGGCATGTAGGCGTGTTCCTTGCCGCACAGCTCGGCGCACTGGCCATAGAAGTCGCCGGTTTTTTCGGCACGGAACCAGGTGTCGCGCACAAAGCCGGGAATCGCATCTTGCTTGATGCCGAAGGACGGCACCATGAAGGCATGGATCACGTCGTTGGCGGTGGTGATGATGCGGATCTTCTTGTTGACCGGCACCACCAGCGGGTGGTCGACCTTGAGCAGGTAGTCGTCGGTGTCGGCGGGCTTGCCGCTGTTGGACATTTCGCGCTGGGCGGTGTCCAGCGTCGACAAGAAGCCAATGCCCTCGCCTTCGCCTTTGATGTAGTCGTAGCCCCACTTCCACTGCATGCCCGTGGCCTTGATGGTCAGGTCGCTGTTGGTCGTGTCTTTCTGGGCCACCAGCACCTTGGTGGCGGGCAGCGCCATGCCGATGACGATGAGCAGGGGGACGATGGTCCAGCCCAGTTCCACCCAGATCGGTTCGGCCAGCTCTTGCGCTTTGTGACCGACCGACTTGCGGTGCTTGAGGATGGAATAGAACATCACGCCGAACACGATCACAAAGATCACGGCGCACAAGGCCATCATGAACCAGTGCAACCAGTGCTGCTCTTCTGCAATCTTGGTCACTGGCGGCGCAAAGTTGAGCTGGTTGACCGCCGGACCTCCGGGCAGGTCGTTGACCACTGCGTGGACCGTGGTGCTGACCAGAACGCCCGCGCCCAGCACGAGCGTGGCGCCTGCGTCACGGAGCATTGCCAGCCGGTTGTGCATGGAATCACCTGATTTTTTCGTCGTACTCACTTTAAGCGCCTCAAATATAAGTATTGATTTATATCAATGCCAATTAGAACAAACTTTTTCCCGAGCGGCTCTTTCAGGAGCCGCTCCCACATCCACCGCCGCGCAAGGCCAGGCGTATTTTCCTGACCAGATCAGGTCTCAGATCGGACCGCACAAGCCGCCCTGCCCGCACCGAACGCCCACCCGCTCGAACTTCGATCAGGCAAGCACCGGTTTCTCCGCGCTCCACACGCACCCATTCAGGGGCGATTCACCGCGCAACGCGCCAGTTGCGCCGCATGGGCCAAGCCATTCCATCGGCAGACACACGCGCCAAACGGTAGACAGGGTGGGATGCACTCACAACCGCCCTCCGCTCAGACCAGAACCGCAACACGTCCATAGGCGGTTGCGCGCTCACAGAAATCCTCTTGAGAGGGCTTGATTTAGGTCAATTGTACCGGCGAGGCAGACCCATTTTCCCGAAGCGGCGCGGCGAGAACAGGCGAAACAGGGTGCGGCGCCCGGATCGGCGCCCGCGATACCCGGTCCATGCGCGCAAAAGCCCGGCCGTCAGGGCCGTCCTGAGCGCAACATGTCGCGCATGTCGTCGACGGAAACCGCGCTGTTCGAAGCCATGCGCACCCGGGGTACGGGCTTGAACGCATGGCCGTACACGATCTCAAAAGTCAGCAGCAGCCGACCGTCGTCGGCGCGGGGCAGGCCAGACTCCAGCGCACGGCACAAATGGGCGTGCCAGCGCCGCGCGCGCAAGCCCGCAAAGCGGTTTTCGTTCAGGTTGCGGCCCAGTCCACGCAACTCGTCCAGCAAGGCCTGGGCGGTGCTGTAGGACAGCTGGATCCGCTCCATGTCCATGACCGGCTCGGCAAAACCGCTGTGCACCAGCATATCGCCCCAGTCGTGCATGTCGGTAAAAGCATGGGATGGTGCGGGCCAACCCTCGCTGGCAAAAACGGCGCGCAATTCGCGCAAGCTGTCGGGCCCCAGGCAAGAAAACATCAGAAAGCCCTGCACCTTGATTTGACGGTACCAACGCTGCAGCAAAACCTGGGGCTCGGGCTCGTGGTGCAGACCCATATTGGCCCACAACATGTCCACCCGGGTGTCGTCGTCGGCTGCGGCCGGCGATCTGGCTTGTCCCCAGCGCAGGGGATTCCAGCTCGGCGCCGGTGCTTCGCGCGTGGCCTGCAAGGCCTGCGGCAAGCGCTGGGCCGCGACATGGCACACCGCCTCGGACATCAGCTCGCGCAAACGCCGGTGCGCCTGCACACCGCCCGACAAAGGCTCCCAGTGCAACCAACTGCCGGGCTTTTGGCGGAACCATTGCAATCGCTCGACCATGCGCGAGGCCACTTCCTCGTGCAGCCAAGGGCTTTGTGCAGGCGCCATGGCCTGCCAGCGGTGGGCCGCCACAGCGTACAGACCAGGGACTTTGGCGGGGCTTTCGGGATCGTTTTTCAAGTGGGGGTGTGCACGGGGGAAGGGAGGGGGCGACTGCCTCGTGCCAGTATATTGGCACCATGTTTTCGGCTTGGACATCGCCCTTGAAAGACCTGCCCAGCACCTGCCAGGTGTGTGGGTGCTGGCCGGCACAGCCGGTTTGCCCAGGCTGCGAAATCCGGTTTTCCGGCACCGGTCCGCGTTGCCCGCAATGCGCAGCGCCCACGGTCGAACCGGGCGCGCGCTGCGGGGCGTGTTTGACCCAAGCCGCCATGCCGGCCATTGAGAGCTGCGTGGTGGCGGTGGACTACGCCTATCCCTGGGACGGCCTGCTGGCCCGCTTCAAGTTCCGGGACGAACCGGGATGGTGCGAACCGTTCGCCCGGATGATGTGGCAATTGCCCTCGGCACAACAACTGCTCGGCCTTTGCGACCTGATCGCCCCCATTCCGCTCACCGTACAGCGTCTCGGTGAGCGGGGTTACAACCAAGCCTGGGAGCTGGTCAAGGCCTTGACGGGCCAGGCGACGGTGGCGCGTGGGCACTCGGCACGCGCACTGCCCGACGCCTTGATCCGGATCGGTGAAACGGCGGACCAACACCGCCTCGGGCGCACCGAGCGTCTGCGCAATCTGCGCAGCGCCTTTGTGGCAGCACCACACCACGCACCCCACCTCGCGCGAGCCCATGTGCTGCTGGTGGACGATGTGACCACCACCGGGGCCACGCTGCAGACCGCCGCACAGGCCCTGCTGCAAGTCGGCGCGGCCCGGGTAAGCGCCCTGGTATTCGCTCGCACGCCGTCAGACGGGCCCCGAGCCACTTGACGCGTAAGCGCTACAAAACCCCATAGCAAGGCCCCACCTGCCCACATTGACAGGGTCCATTTGAAATCTGGCCCTGCATGCCGTTATCATCGCCGGCAGCGGGGAGTAAACAAGGCCAGCTCACTGGTCTGTTGCACGACGTTGACCACGCCATACTGCCCTTGCCTGCATGTTCCATATCGTCCTGGTCGCACCCGAAATCCCCCCGAACACCGGCAACGTGATCCGGTTGAGCGCCAACACGGGCTGCACGCTGCATCTCGTCGAGCCGCTGGGCTTTTCGATGGACGACAAACACATGCGCCGCGCAGGGCTGGACTACCACGAATACGCCGAACTGCACCGCCACGCGGACTGGGCGGCGTTTCTGCGATCGCAAAACCCGGATCGGCAACGCATGTTCGCCATGACCACCCATGGCACGAAAAACGTTTACAACACCGGCTTCAAGCCCGGCGACTGGCTGGTGTTCGGCTCCGAAACCCAGGGCCTGCCCAGCCCCATACGAGAACACTTTCCCGAACCGCAGCGCCTGCGCCTGCCCATGGTGCCCGGCCAACGCAGCCTGAATCTGTCCAACGCGGTCGCCGTGGTGGTGTTTGAAGCTTGGCGGCAACAAGGTTTTGAGG
>NZ_JBFJMY010000074.1:0-13784 GCF_041633695.1 Hydrogenophaga sp. | reverse complement strand
GGCCGCCAACAAAGGGGAGTTGATTTACCGCAGCGCCCGCAACGACGCGTATGTGCAAGCGCTCAAGCCCCTGATCCAGGACCTGCAACCCAGAAAGCCGGGCCAGCAGGCGAACCCAGAGCGCGACACCATGGGTTGGACCCAGCGCCTGCCGCAATGGTTGAGCAAGAAAACCGTCTGAACGAAGGCCGCCACATGTCCTTAGATCTCGAATTTTCCGATGACAGCAAAGCCTTTCAACACTCTGAAGAGTTCCAGTCGATCAAGGCCTTCCTCCATGAGCACCTGTTGACCCGCATCGAGGAAATGGGGGCTGAGTTCGGCCACTGGTCGCACCAGGGCATCCAGCAGTTCGTGAATCTGGAGTGCGAAAGTCTGGTCAAGCAGCACCGGGTGCCCATCAACAACCACGAAACACAAATCGTGGCCGATGCCTTGACCAAAGAGTTTGTCGGCTTTGGCCCGCTGGAGGATCTGCTGCACGACCCCGCTGTGGAAGACATCCTGATCAACGGCAGCAAGCAGGTCTATGTGTCGCGACACGGCGTGCTGAACAAGGAAGTGCTGAACTTCACCGACAACGACCACCTGATGCGCATCGTGCGGCGCATCCTGGCGCCGCTCGGGCGCCGGCTGGACGAATCCAACCCCATGGTCGACGCCCGGCTCAGCGATGGCGGTCGCATCAACGTGGTGATCGAGCCGCTCGTGATCAACGGTCCGGCGGTCTCGATCCGCAAGTTCCGCAAAGACCCGTTGACGCCCGAAGATCTTTTGCAACTGGGCACTTTCGACGAAAAAATGGGCGAGCTGCTGGAACTGGCGGTGCGGGCCCGTTGCAACATCCTGATCAGCGGCGGCACCAGCTCGGGCAAGACCTCGTTGCTGAACGCCCTGGCCAATTTTGTGCCCGAGAACGAGCGTGTGGTCACGATCGAAGACACAGCCGAGCTCGCGCTCAACCACCCCCATGTGGTCCGCCTGGAATGCCGCCCCGGCAGCTACGAAGGTGCTGGCCACGTGGCCATCCGCGATCTGCTGCGCAACAGCCTGCGCATGCGGCCCGACCGCATCATCGTGGGCGAGGTGCGCGGCGGCGAAGTGATTGAGATGCTGCAGGCCATGAACACCGGCCACGATGGCTCCATGGGCACCATCCACGCGAGCTCAACGCGCGAATGCCTGTACCGCATGGAGATGCTGGCTGGCTTTGCCGGCTACCAAGGCAGCGAGGTGAGCCTGCGCCGCCAGATCGCCAACGCCATCGACTTTGTGGTTCAGATCGCACGCCTGCCCAACGGGGCCCGGCGCATCGTGTCGATCAGCGAGGTCACCGGCCTCAACGACAACACCGTGGCGATGCAGGAGATGTTCCGCTACGAACCCTTGACACAGCCCGACGGCGAAGAAAAAGACCATTGGGTCTCGCTGGGCCTGACACCCCACTCCTCGAAAATCGCGCGCTTCCGCCAGGCCCTGCAACGCCACATCCCGGAGTACCGCCATGTTCAGTAGCGCATGGCTGTTGATGAGCGCCGCGTTGGTGCTGGCCGGCTCGGGTCTTTTTCTGTGGGACCTCACCAACCGGCGCAAAGCACGCCAAGTGGCCAACCAGACTCTGGCCAAACGCATGGCGCTGGAAGCCAGCTCCAAAACCAACGACCTGCGCTTTGGCAACCCCACGTCCAGGACACCGCCCACCACCACGCGCACAGCGGAAACCGTTGCGCTGCCCGAATGGCTGCTCGGCGCACTGACGTCGCAGCAGGTCCTGGGCGGTCTGACGCTGTTGACCACGGTGTGCCTGCTGGTGGGTTTGCTGGCCAACTGGTTCAGCGCCCTGGGCCTGCTGGCGCTCGGTTTGCTCGCCACCACCTTCGTCACCTGGCTGCGGCTGCAAAAAATGCGCGCACAGCTGGTGCGCCAGTTGCCCGGTTTTCTGGATGTGATGGTGCGGCTCATACGCACCGGCAACTCCACCCAGTCGGCGTTTCTGCAAGCGGTTTCGGCGAGCGCAGCGCCGCTGCGCCTGCACATGGACAACGCCATGAGCCTGGTGCGTGCCGACCGCAACATCGACCAGGCGCTGCAACACATTGCCGAAAAGGTCCGTGTCGATGAGCTGTACCTGCTGGCGTCCATTCTCGGTCTGGGTGTGCGTTACGGTGGCCGCTCCGATGTGCTGCTGGAGCGTGTCGCCCACTTCATGCGGGACCACGAGGAAATGGAGCACGAGCTGGTGGCCATGTCCTCCGAAATCCGCATGTCGGCCTGGATTCTGAGCCTCCTGCCGCTGTTTGTGGGCGGGGCCATCGTGGTGCTCAACAGCGCGTATTTTGGTCACATGTGGAACGATGCCACGGGACAGCACATGATTTTTTCTGCCCTGGCCTTGCAGGTGGCCGGGGTCTTCCTGCTGTACCGCCTTGCGCGCCTGGAGTGAACCGGTATGACCACCCTCCCGCTTATCCCCATGGCCCTGTGCATGCTGGCGTTGGCCACGCTGCTGGCGGCGGCCCTTCTCTGGTGCGGGCAGTCCCACCGCGCCCGCAACGGCAGAACGATCCAGAACGCGTTGCAGCAGACCAGCCCACGCGCACGGCTCAGCGCGGGTGACGCCCCGGTCGACCCGGCTGCGGCACGCAACGAGCGCCTGCGCTCGCAATGGCTGGACAACCGGGCCGCCCGGGTGCTGGTGGCCGCCGAGGACCGCCACCTGATCCAGCAGTCGGGCGTGTCACCGGTGTGCGCCGAGATCGCGCTGCTGCTGTCGCGCGTGCTGCTCGCGGTGGGCTTGCCGCTGATCGCGTGCCTGACGGTCGTCGATGTCAGCCGCAACAGCCCGGAAAATTATCTGGCTCCGACCTTCGCCCTGGTGCTGGGTTTCATGCTGCCCAAATGGGTGCTTCAAGCCACCGCCTCGCGCGGCAGACGCCGGGTGGGCCGTGAGCTGCCGCTTTTTGTCGATTTGCTTGGATTGCTGCAAGGTGTGGGACTGAGCCTGGACCAGAGCCTGCAGGTCGTGGCCAACGAATTCCAGGGTGTGCTGCCGGTGTTGAGCCACGAAGTGGCACGCGCCAACCGCCAATACACACAGGGACGCAGCCGGGAACACGCGTTTCAGCGCATCGCCAGCCTGCACGGCAACCAGCACCTGTCCGACTTTGTGGCGCTGATCCTGCAGGTGGACAAACACGGTGGCGCGATCCAGGAACCGATCCGCCAGTTCAGCGAGCGCTTGCGGGTGCACCGCAAAGCCGACATGAAGAAGCGGGTGGGCACCATCACCGTCAAGATGACGGTCGTGATGGTGACCACCTTGTTGCCCGCCCTGATGGTCATCACAGCCGGCCCCGGCTTGCTGGCCGTCATGCGTTCTCTTGGGAGCATGATCCGATGAAAACCCCTTCCCTGCACTTGGCCCTGCTGCTGTGCGCCAGCGCCTTCTTGGTTGGCGCTTGCGCGGCCCCAGCCACCCGTGCGATGGCCGAACCACCGCCGGCTGCGGGCAATCCGCCGGCCGACCCGGCCGCCGAGTCCACGCTCGAAACGCTGCCGACCTACCTCTCGCTGGTGCAGCAGATGCAAGGCAACGGCATGTGGTTCGCGTCCCTGGCCCACATCGATGCCATGGAACAAAAGTTCGGTGCTTCGCCCGAGACCCGGCTGTTGAAAGCCGATGCCCTGCGCCAGACCGGGCAATGGCCCGCCAGCGAAGCCTTGTACCTGAAGTTGCTGGACACGCCGGTGCGTGCGGCGGCCTACCGGGGTCTCGGACTGCTGGCCGGCAACCAGCAGCATTTTCCGCAGGCCATCGAACAACTTGAAAAGGCGCGCCAGCTGCGCCCCACCGACGGCATGCTGCTCAACGACCTGGGCTATGCGCACCTGATGGCGGTGCGCTTCGACGGCGCCCAGTTGCCGCTGATGCAAGCCACGCAACTGTTGCCCGGCAACCCCAAGGTCGCGGGCAACCTGGCCCTGTATTTTCTGGTGGTGGGGCAGGCCGATCAGGCCCGGCGCGTGATGGACCAGGGCCGCTTCAGCGCCGAGGCGCGCCAGGCCATCGAACAGCTGGCACAGACGCTCAATCCCCAGAGCACACCCGCGATGCCCGCAGCGCAGCTCCGGCTCAAAAGCGCCCAGGAACTCGGCCCGGTCCGCGTCACCCAGGTCACGACCGAACCGTCCGCCGAGTCCGCCCGCTGACACCCGCTTGTCCAACCTGGAGCATTCCGCCATGAAAACCACCCACGCTGCCCTCATCCTTGCGCCGCTCCTGCTGGGCAACTCGCCCTTGTGGGCCCAGCACACACCCGCGGTGGACATCCGCGCAAACGCCACGGAGGCTTCGATCGCCGCGCCGCCGCTGCGGATTGGCGACGCCACCCGCTCGCTGCTGGCGCAACAGCGCCAGGGCAGCCAGGCATCCGCCGTGGACCGGCCTATCGACGGCAGCGTCGCCGCGCTCAGCCACCAGCGCTACCTGCAAAGTTTTGAACGCCCGGTGCCCGAGTGGTTTCGCTCCCGCATGGGTGACACCAAATCCGGCGGCGCCTCGCAGTAAATCCCGTCAACACCCGACCTGGTGACCCGGTCATGAAACCGCAACCGTCTCTCGCAGCCCGGCAGCGCGGTGCGTATGCGGTCGAGTTCGCCATCGTGTTCCCGCTGTTCTTTGCGCTGTTCTACGCCTTGCTCAGCTACGGCATCGCGTTCGGCCTGCGCCTGGGCCTGCAGAACGCTGCCGAAGAAGGTGCGCGTGCCGGCCTGCGCTACCAGGTGGTGGCCGGCAGCCAGTTGCCCGCCCGCCTGCAGGCGGCACAGACCAAGACCACGGGCCTGGTGACCTGGCTCCCGTTTGCCCCCACCGTGTCGGCCCAGGTCTGCTTGCTCGGAGGCGCCTGCAGCGACGGTTCGGGTACCGTGGCTTGCGGTGCCAATCTGGACCCCGGCTGCACGATCAACGTGACGGTTTCCTACCCCTATGCGCAGCAACCGATCGCGCCTCCCCTGCCCGGTTTTGGCATCTTCATGCCCGAAACCCTGGTCGGACGGGCCAGCATCTTGCTGGATGGAAGAGCGCTGTGAAACGAGCCGCACGCCACGTCCTGCGCCATGCCTCCCGCCAGGCTTGCCGTGGCGTGGCGGCGATCGAATTTGCCTTGGTGGCGCTGGTTCTGATGGCCTTTCTGTACGGCATCGCCACCTTTGGCGCGGTGCTGTACACACAACAAGTCGTGGCCCGGTCGGCGGAAGACGGCGCACGCGCCGTGGCCTTGTTACCCGTGGCGGCCTTGGTCGACGAGGGCCGCGTGCGGGCCGTGGTGCTGGACTCGCTGTCCCAGTCCCTGGTGGCGCCACCAGCCCACAACGCGACGCAACAACAACGCCTGAACTGGTTGGACCAGGCCGTGACCGTGACCGTGCTGACGCAGGGCGTTGCAGGGCAAGCCGGTAGCCGCGCCGACGTGACGGTGGCCTACCCCTACAGCCAGAACCGGGTGTTGCCGACCATGCCTTTGCTCGACACCAGCCGCTGGATGCCCGACACCCTGCGCAGCCGCGCCACAGTGGCGCTGGAGCAACCATGAAATACCCGCTCACCGCCACCCCACCGATGGGAAGGCGCGCCCATCCCACCCGGTTGGCCCAGCGCGGATCGATCTTGATCAACGCGGCCGTCGCCCTCTCGCTGGCGGTCGTTTTGCTGGTGGGTCTGGATCTGGGCTACCTCTTCTACTTGAAGCGGGACATGCAGAAAACCGCCGACCTCTCGTCGCTCGCTGCGGCGCCCCATGTGCAGCCCAACGACTGCACCGCCGCCGAAGCCGCAGCCCTGAGCAACGCCAGCTTGAACCTGAGCGGCTTCACACCAGTCGCCGGCTGCGGCAACTGGAACCCGGCCCATGCCGGTCCATCGCACTTTGTCGCGGGCCAGACCCCGTTCAATGCGGTGCGCGTGGGCTTTCTGGTGACGCCCCCACCCCTGCTGCCCATGCCCACCATCGCGCGCACCATCGGCGTGGAAGCGGTGGCCGCGATCGACTCCCCGGTGGCGGCCTTCTCGGTGGGCTCGCGCCTGTTGCGCCTGCAATCCGACAGTTTGCTGCCCAGCATGTTGAAAACCCTGGGTGTCGGCCTGAGCGACACCGACATACTGAGCTACCAGGGCCTGAAAAACGCGAGCATCACGGGGGCGGGTCTGCTGGCCGCGTTGAACGTACCCGTCAGTGCGGATATCGACGTGGGAACACTGAATGCCTTGGCGGTCGTTCGCGACCTCACGCTGGGCAACCTGCTGAACGCCACGCTGGTCTCGCTGCAATCACAAGGTCCAACGGTATTGGGTCAGGTGCTGCTGCTGGAGCATCTGACCCAGCACCTGAACAGCGACACGCTGAACACCCGCATTCCGCTTTTCGGCACCACCAACCTGGCCGGCATTCTGGTGGGCCTGGACGATACCGGTATAGCAGCCCTCGACGCCCGTGTCGATGTGCTCAGCCTGGTCAGCACGTCGCTGGCGGTGGCCAACGGTTCCCACTTCATCGACATGCCCGCGCTCAGCGTTCCCCTGCTGGGTGTCGCGGTCAAAGTCACCGTGGTGGAGCCCCCGACGATCGGCATCGGTGGGGTCGGCACCATCGCCCGCACCGCGCAGATCCGCAGCTACGTGCGCGTCAATTCCAACGGCGTCCCGCTGTTGGGTGCGGTGCTCGACTTGTTCGGCACCAGCCTGGACCTGCCCATCATCGTGGAGCTGGCGCAGTCCAGCGGTGAACTGACCGCCATCGACTGCCAGTCGCCTCGCCAGAACGCCACCATTGCCGTGTCGTCGTCTGCGGTCAATCTCTGCATGGGCCGCTTCCACGACATGACCAGCGACAGCGACAACAACAACGCCCATTTCTTCTCCGCCAACAACCGCTGCGCCCCGGACAGCAGCGGCCAGGTGCCGGACGCAGCCGACGGTGTGCGGCGCCACAAGGTACTGAATGTGCTCGGCCAGTTGCCGCTCGGCGCGCGGGTCGGCCTGCCTTTGCTGCCAGCGCCATCGGTGGTCAGCACCGGGTCGCTCAACGAACCATCGGACCCACCCGACGGCACGCACCAGGCCACGGTGGGCGCTGCGCCGTTGAGCTTCAACCAGGCCGCCAGCAACCTCGCCGACGCGGTGACCGTCGGTATTCTGGGCGACGTGTTGGGACAAGGCGTGGCTGCCAGCTACGCGCAACGCGATGCACTCGCCACCAGCCTGGTCGGCAACGGCAACGGGGGCCGTGGCCGCAGCATCACAGAAGTCCACCAGGGTTTGCAGGATTCGGCCGACTTGTTGGTGCCGCTCTCGCAACGCATCAACAGCGGTGGGCTCTCTGGTCTGCTGGGTGGCGTACTCAACAGCGTGGGCGGATTGCTTGACAGCGTTTTGCTCGATCCGCTGGCGGACATCAGCTGCAATCTCGCGCTGCTGCCGAGCGGCGTGCGCGCTTGTCGGGTGGCCCACATCCGCGACCACACCCTGGCCAACGGCAACAAGCTTCTGGGTGCCAGCCTGGACATGGTGATCGCTTTGATCGACCCCGCTTTGAGCAGCCTCTCTGCGGTCTTCGAAAACCTGTTGAACACCTTGGGTCTGAGCCTGGGGGAAACCGATGTGGAAGTGCTTTCGGTGAGCTGCGGCCGCCCCAAACTGGTGTACTGACACCGCGCCTCAGAAGCCTTGCAACACCACAGTCCCGCTGCACACGCGGTGCGCAGCTTCAGCCCCCGGTCCGCCACGCTACCCGCATGAACCGCAGAAAGCGCGGGTCGCTGGCATAGGCCACGTTGACCCGCATGGCGGGCTTGCCGCCGGCGCGGTTCGGGTAGAACACCGCACCGGGTGCCAGAAAAATGCCGTTGGCGGCGGCCTTGCGTGCCAAGGCCATTTCGGTGAGCGGCGGCGGCAACTCCACCCACAGGTAGTAACCGCCGGTATGCCCTGGCTCGGGCGCAACGCCGATGGCGGCAAGCGACTGCAAGGCCAAGGCATGGGCTTCTTCCAACCGCACCTTCAGGCGCGCCAGATGGCGCCGGTACTGGCCGCCAGACACCAACTGCCAGACCACCCGTTCGACAAAATCGGAGGTGGAAACAATGGTGAGCATCTTCAAATCGCACAAGGCGCTGATGCGGTCGGCCGCGCCCGCGATGTAGCCCACCCGCAAACCGGCGGACAAGGTCTTGGAGAAACTGCTGACGTACACCACCCGTTCCAGTTGGTCGAGCGCGGCCAGCCTGGGCGCCGAGGCGGGCAACAAATCGGCGAACGGGTCGTCTTCCACGATCAGGAAATCGTGCTGCGCAGCCAGCTGCAACAAGCGGTGCGCTTTGGGCAACGACAACGATCCGCCGGTGGGGTTGTGCGCCAGCGACTGGGTGAAAAACACCTTGGGCCGGTGCTCCTCCAGCAAAGCCTGCAGCGCATCCAGATCCGGCCCATCGGCCAGCCGGGGCACACCCACCATCTGTACCTTGGCCAGCTTGAGTTTGCCGAACAAGGGGTAGTAGCCCGGCGAATCCACCAGCACGGTGTCGTCGGCATCGAGCAGGTGGCGGATGATCAGGTCCAGCGCGTGGTTGGCGCCTTGTGTGAGCAACACCTGGCGCGGACTGACGTGCACCATGCGCTCGTTCAGCAGCCGCACAATGGTTTCCCGCAGCGGCAGATAGCCCCAGGGTGAACCGTACCCATGGTCCATCTCCGCCACCGCACCGCTGCGGGCACGGCGCAAGTGCCCACCCAGCTCCGACGCCTCCATCCAGGAAGCCGGTGGACGACCGTCGCCCACCCGCAGTTCGTAGTGCTGTTCCAGTTGCTCGCGCAACAGCGAGACCACGTCCACCGCCTCGGTGACGTGCGGCGCCGTCGCGTGGGTACGGTGGCTGGGCAGTTTGCGCACGTAGTAGCCCGAGCCGGGGCGCGCTTCGGCATAGCCCCGGGCAATGAGCCGGTTGTAGGCCTCTACCACCGTGTTGCGGCCCAGCCCTTCCTTGTCGGCACAGTCGCGGATCGAACGCAGGCGTGTGCCCGCCGGCAAGGCGCCCTGGTCGATCGCCTGGGCGAGCTTGAAAGCCAGGCTTTCGACCTTGTTCTGCGAAGCGCCATCGTTGTTTTTGCTGCTCATGCCTTGAACGCCAAAGTGTCACCCTGTTTGAATGGATACAGTTTTCGCAACTGTGCCTAAACTGTACCCTTATTGTTTGCCGTCTATTCGTAAACTTGCACGGTCGCGATGGAACACGGCGCCACCCACCGGCGCGTTTCGGCGCGGACAGTCCGCCTGCATGGCCGCATGCAGGCACCCATACCAACAGGAGACAACACATGACCGATTCGACCGTTCAACGGCGCCGCTTTCTGAAGACCACCTTGGCCACTGCGGCCGTTGCAGGCGCAGCCGTTCCCATGGCGGCCCAGGCCCAGGCCACGGTGACCTGGCGCATGCAAGCGCTGTGGGACGGTGGCACCACCCCCCAGAAGTTCGAAGAAAAGTTCGTGGCCCGCGTAGCCGAGCTCACCGGCGGGCGCTTCAAGATCAACCTGTTCGCAGCCGGCCAGATCGTGCCCGCTGCGCAGGCTTTTGACGCGGTACGCGGCGGCGCCTTCGAAATGATGAAAACCTTCGACGGCTACGAAGCCGGCAAGATTCCGGCCTTCGCCTTCACCAGCACCATCCCGTTCGGCTTTGCCGAGAGCGACGATTACGAAGCCTGGTTCTACGAAAAAGGCGGCCTCGATCTGGTGCGCCAGGCCTACGCACCGGCCGGTCTGCACTACATCGCCCCCACCGTGTACGGCCAGGAGCCGCTGCACTCCAAGGTGCCGATCCGCAAGATCGCCGACCTGGCCGACAAGAAGGGCCGCTTCGTCGGCCTGGCCTCGACCGTGATGGGCGCGCTGGGCGTGTCGGTGACACCTCTGCCCACCGGCGAGGTGTACTCCGCGCTCGACAAAGGCGTGATCGACATGGCCGACCGGGGCGACCTGACCGCCAACTTCGAAGCCGGTCTGGCCGAGGTCGCCAAGTACGTGATCGTGCCCGGCTTCCACCAGCCCACCACCGCCACCTCCTACGTGGCCAACAGGGGTGCGTTCGACAAGCTGCCAGCAGAATTCAAGGCGGCCCTGGCTGTGGCGGCGCGCGAGGTCTCATCGGCCCTGCGCCAGCACATTCTGGTGAACGACACGATCGCGCTGGCCAAGTACCAGGCCAAGGGCTGCGAAATCATCCGCTTCAGCGCCGCCGACGTGGCCGCCGCCCGGCCCAAGGCCATGGTGGCCTGGCGCACCGCCACCAAGGGCGACGCCCTGGCGGGCAAGATCCTGGACAGCCAGATCGCCTTCATGAAAGAGCTCGGCCTGCTGGCCTGATGCCCTGAGGTCACACACCGGCGCTGCCCAACACGGGCGTGCCGGTGTGGTGGCCTGCACCTTCGTTTCCCCTCTGGAGTCTGTATGCCTGCCTGGCTGTCTGTCGCCACGTCGGCCATCACCACCCTCAACCGCTGGATCTTCCAGATCACGGTGTGGTTGATGGCGATCGTGGTTCCCGTGATGCTGTACGAGGTGGTGATGCGCTACCTCTTCAATGCGCCCACCGTCTGGGGCATGGAGCTGGCCGTGTTGCTCTTTGGCCCCTACTTTCTGCTCGGTGGCCCCTACCTGTTGCACCTGCGCGGCCACGTCGCGCTGGATCTCGCGCGCCAGCGCCTCAGTCTCGCCTGGCAGCGCCGGCTGGACCTGATCAATTTCCCCATCATCGTGTTCTTTTGTGCCGTGCTGCTGTACTTCAGCGCCCCGTCCGCGTTCAGCGCCTGGACTTACCGTGAAACCAGCTTTTCGGCCTGGAACCCGCCGATCTGGCCGGCCAAAGTCATGGTGCCGCTGGCCCTGGCGCTGATGCTGTTGCAGGCGCTGGTGGAATTCGTGCGTGTGCTGTTCCGCGCGCCCGACACGGCCGCACAAAGCCCCACCGAGGCGGCCCACCCATGAGCGCCAACACCATTCTGTTGCTGATGTTCGGCAGCCTCACCGTGTTCATGCTCACCGGCCTACCCATCGCTTTCGTGCTGGGCGGCCTGTCGCTGCTGTTCACCGTCACGCTGTGGGAACCCAACGCCGTCATCGTGCTGGTGCTGCAGATCTACGACACCATGAAGTCGGAGGCGCTGCTGGCCATCCCGCTGTTCATCCTCATGGCCTGCATCCTGCAGCGCTCCGGGGTGATCGAAGACCTGTACCGCGCCATGGAACTGTGGTTCGGCCGCATCAAAGGCGGCCTGGCCATCGGCACCGTCATCATCTGCGTGGTGATGGCTGCCATGACCGGCGTGGTCGGCGCGGCCGTCACGGCCATGGGCATTCTGGCGCTGCCCGAAATGCTCAAGCGCGGCTACAAACCGCAGCTGGCACTGGGCACCATCTGCGCCTCGGGCACGCTGGGCATTCTGATCCCGCCTTCGGTGCTGACCATCGTCTACGCGGTCACGGCGCAGATTTCCATCGGGCAGATGCTGATCGCCGGCCTGGTGCCGGGTCTGATTCTGGCGAGCCTGTACATCGCCTACATCGTGGTCGTGGGCTGGTTGAAACCCGAGTGGGTGCCGCTGGATCCGAACATGCAGTCGGTGCCGCTCAAGACCAAGCTGCTGGCCCTGAAGGCCCTGGCCTTTCCGTCCATGCTGATCGTGATGATCCTGGGTTCGATCTTCTTTGGCGTGGCCACGCCCACGGAGTCGGCGGCGGTCGGCGTGGCCGGCGCCATGATCCCGGCCCTGCTCAAGCGCCGCCTCAACCTGGACATGCTGCGTGCCAGCGGCGTCGATTCGCTCAAGGCGACCTCGATGATTCTGTGGATCACGCTCGGCGCCAAGGCCTACGTGGCGATCTTCACCGGCCTGGGCGGCGCCGACACCTTGCTCGAATTCATCAAGGGTCTGGAAGTCAACCGCTGGTTGATCCTCGGCGCCATGATGCTCTTGCTGGTGTTCCTGGGCACGGTGCTCGACGAGCTCGGCATCATCTTGCTCACCGTGCCGGTGTTCCTGCCCATCGTGCGCCTGCTGGGTTTTGACGAACTCTGGTTCGGCGTGTTGTACGCCATCACCATCCAGATGGGCTACATCAGCCCGCCCTTTGGCTACACGCTGTTCTACATCAAGGGCACGCTGCCCAAGCACATCGGCATGGACCTGGTCTACAAGGGCGTGATTCCCTTCTTCATCCTGCAGTTCGTGGGCCTGCTGATCTGCGCCGCCTTCCCCGATCTGGTCACCTACCTGCCGCGCCTGATGGCCGAGCGCTAAAGCCCCCTTCTTCCATTTTCAGAGGACACCCCATGGACACCCATGCCCCCAGCAGCCGCATCGGCGGTTTCCACAAGTTCGACGTGGCCCAACGCATCGCCAGCGTGGCGCAGTTTGCGCGGCTGGATGAGGCCGACCAGGCCTTGTTGCAGAACACCGGCAACCTGCCCGCCGAGCTGGCCGACCACCTGATCGAAAACTTCATCGGCACCATGAACATCCCGGTGGGCATCGCCACCAACATGAAGATCGACGGACAAGACCGCCTGATTCCGATGGCCACGGAAGAGTCTTCGGTGGTGGCGGCGGTGTGCAACGCGGCGCGCCAGTGTTACGACAGCGGTGGCTTCACGACCTCCATGTCGGGCACCGAAATGATCGCGCAGATCCAGCTCACGCACGTGACCGACCCGCAGCATGCGCGCCTGCAGATCCTGGAGAAAAAAGACACCATCCGCGAGCTGTGCAACGCCTGCGACCCCATCCTGGTCAAACTCGGCGGCGGCTTTCGCGACCTCGAAGTCCGGGTGCTGGAAACGCGCGGCGGCACCATGGTGGTCACGCACCTGATCGTGGACACGCGCGACGCCATGGGCGCCAACGCGGTCAACACCATGGCCGAACGCATCGCGCCGCGCATCGCCGAATGGACGCAGGGCAAAAGCAACCTGCGCATCCTGTCCAACCTGGCCGACCGGCGCCTGGCGCGTGCACGCTGCACCTGGCGCCTGGCCGACATCGGTGGCGCCGAAGTGCGCGACGCCATGCTGGCCGCCTACCACTTCGCCGAAGCCGACCCCTACCGCGCGGCCACGCACAACAAGGGCATCATGAACGGCATCAGCGCCGTGGTCATGGCCACCGGCAACGATACCCGCGCGGTGGAAGCCGGCGCGCACGCATATGCGGCACGCAGCGGGCGCTACTCCAGTCTGTCGACCTGGGAAGTCACGGCCCAGGGCGATCTGGCCGGTTCGATTGAAATCCCCATGGCGGTCGGTCTGGTGGGCGGAGCGACCAAACTGCACCCCAGCGCCAAGGTGGCGCTCAAGGTGCTGGGTGTGAACACCGCCGAAGCCCTGGCCCGCACCATCGCCGCCGTGGGCCTGGCGCAGAACTTTTCGGCCATGAAGGCCCTGGCCACCACCGGCATCCAGAAGGGCCACATGGCCTTGCACGCCCAGAACATCGCCATGATGGCCGGGGCCGTGGGCGAAGAGATCGACGCGCTGGCCCGCATCCTGGTGGCCCAAGGCGCCGTGCGGCAAGACGTGGCCGAGGCCGAACTGCAAAAACTGCGCGCGGGTTGAAGACCAGCGCAGGCTCCTAGGAGCCTGCGCGGCAGAAGGCGTCGAAAGCGAAAATCGCCCCCAGCGAGGACAGTTTTTGCCGGATGTGCAGCCCCATAGCCCGGCTATGGGGCAAATAGACGG
>NZ_JBFJMY010000073.1:0-13851 GCF_041633695.1 Hydrogenophaga sp. | reverse complement strand
GGTGTGGCGCGCGCTCACGGCGCAGGCTCGCCCAGAATGCGCACATAGTCCGCCACGGCGGGGCGCGCGCGTGCCGGCTTGCGGGACAGCACGCTGCCCACGCTGATGAAACACAGGGCTTGCTCGGCGGCTTGCAGTTCAAAAAGACGGCGCAGCGGTTCGGACTTCAGGGCCTTGCCACTGGTCAGGGCCGAGCCATAACCCAGAGCGGTGGCCATGAGCAAGAGGTTCTGCACCGCGCACCCAGCCGAGAGCACGCGCTCGTTCCAGTCCACGCTGGCGTCGCCCCGCTGTGCGTCCACCACCACCAGCATCAGCAGCGGGGACCGGTGCGCCTTCTCGTGCGCTTGTGCTTGCTGCTCTGCGGTGGCGCTGGCGTCGCGCTCCAGCAGCGCCTGCACGAACACCTGGGCCAGCGCTTCGCGCCCATGGGCAGGCACGATCACGAAGCGCCAGGGCAAGATCTGCCCATGATCGGGCGCGCTGGCCGCCGCTTCCAGAATGGCCTCCAGCTCCAGCGCGTCGGGGCCGGGCGCCACCAGGCGCTTGGGCAAAACCGTTTGCCGGGTCCGCATCAACTCTGCGGCCAGCGCATCGGTCCCGCGGTGGCCCGTCTCGCGCGCGGGCGGGTTGGCGGTCAGCAAGGCGGGTATGGTGCTCATCGTTTCCCCCTTCATCCAGGTCGTCCATCGGCACGAGCCCGACCATACCAGTTGGCCAGGCGAGCGCCCCAGACCAGCACGACCACGGCGAACAACACGGCGGCCAGCGCCAGCGAACCCGCAGGGGCCACCGGCAGATCGGCCACGATGCGCAGCACGGTCGCGGCCTGCAGCAGCCAGAACAGCGTCCACACCAGTTGGTCGGCCACCAGGGCGCGGCCGCTGTGGCCACAAGAGACGCGGGTCACCATGGCCAGGATCAGCGAACCCAGAAAGCCCATGGTGAGGGCGTGCAACGCACCCAGGCCCAGCACCGGCACACCGGTGCGCAAGCCCAGCAATTGGGACAGCCCGGCCAGCACAAAGGCCAGGCCGAACCAGACGAAGCCCAGGTGCAGCATGGCCAGCAAGCGCTGCCGCAGGCTTTGCACCAAGCCCCAGGCAAAAGCCACCCACAGAATGACGCTGCCCGCCGCCAGCTCCAGCAGACCGCGCGCCAGCATCCAGCCCCGGGTGCTGGGCCATCCCGCCACCTCACCCCAGGCGGCCAGCGCTTCAAACACCGCCGCCGCGAGCAAGACCCCGAGCAACCAGAACGGCCGCCACGCCTGCACCATGGGCATGGCGCTGGAGGTGAAAAACGGGATCATGCGGTGCGCCACCGCCACGTAGGTCACCACCACAAAGCCCCAGAGCCCGGTGAACACCGCAGCCCGCGCCACCGGGTAGGCACCCAGCACCAGCGCCAGCAGCATCACCGCCAGGCTGGCGCAACCCACGAGACCCGCCACGCCCACCACCCGCGCGTGCAGCTGGTCGCTGGCCTGGCTCTGGCGCAACAAGCGCCAGAAAAGCATTTGCGTGATGAGCATGCCGATCCAGGCACAGGCCGCACCCGCGTAGGCCAGACCGGCGCTCACATGGCCGCCCACCACCCACACCAGCCAGCCAGCGGCCTGCAAAGACAAAGGCCACCACATGGCACGGGCTGGGGGTGGCGCCACGCCCAGCCATTTGGGTCCGGCGGTGAAAAGAAACCCAGCGAAAAACAGCGGCATGAACCCCAGGCTCATGACCGCTGCATGCACCACCGTGGGCGACAAGGCATAAGCCAGGCCCGGGCCAAAGCCCACTCGGTCCAACTGCACCAGGGCCCACCAGCCAGCGGCAAAGCCCAGCACCAGAACGGCCAGAAAAAAACCGAACCGGTGGGGTGCTTGCACCAGCATGGCCACGCGCCAGCGCCGATCCACCGCTGGTGCACCGGCTGGAATCGACGCGCCCGCCCGCACCTGGCGCAACGGAATCACAGGCTTGGACAGCGGCGTTGGCTTCATCCACACACCCCGAGGTGGCCGCAAGACGTGCAGTGGTCGCAACCGTCCCGGCGGATCACGGCGTGGGCACCGCATTCGCTGCATTTTTTACCGGCCATCAACGGCGTGGCACCGGCCTGGACCTGGGCCTCTGGCGCCAGCGAGAGCACCGCGCCCGACGCCTGCTCGGCACGGCGCGCGATCAGGTTCTGGATCGCAAACGCCATCGCCGCCACTTCGGAGTCGTGCCACATGGGCACGCGCGTGCCATCGTCTTTCTGGTGCGTGCCCAGGCGCACCGGTCCCCGGTCCCAGGCCACCTTGCGCATGTCGCGCAAGGCGCGGTCGAGAAAGCCGCCGCGTGCCGCCAGCGAGAGCAGGCGCATGCTGGACGTGATCCATTGCTGCGACTCGCCACTTTGCCCCACCGGCATGAAGAACTCAATGGCGCGCTCCACCGTGTTGTTGCCGTCGCCGGTTTCCATGGGCAAAAAGGACACCACCATGTACAGCGTCTTGTGGCCCTCTTGCGTCCAGTATTCGATTTTTTCCGCCACCGCCGACAGCGCGCCCTTGGGTCGGCTTTCGATCACGCTGCGCATCGGGTCGGCCACCGCTGCGGGCGGCGCTTCGGCTTCGGCGGGTGCGCTGCCGGTCTCCAGCACCGAACCCAGAATCGCATTCGGCCGGTAGGTGGCCAGGCCCTTCAGGCGTGCGCCCCAGGCCTGCTGGTACAAGCTCTTGAAGTCCTCGAACGGGTAGTCGGCTGGCACGTTCACGGTTTTGGAAATCGCGGTGTCCACAAAGGGCTGCACCGCCTCCATCATCGCGATGTGGTCTTGTGCGAGCATGGCCAGCGCGCTCACGAAATAGTCGGGCAACCGATCGGTGTCGCCCCCGAGTTCGCGGTACAGGCGCCAAGCGTGGTCTTCCACCGCGTACTCGGTGGTGCTGCCATCGGCTTCGCGTTTTTTGCGCCGGTAGACCCAGGAGAACGGCGGCTCGATGCCGTTGGAGGCGTTGTCGGCAAAGGCCAGGCTCACGGTGCCGGTGGGCGCGATGGACAGCAGGTGGCTGTTGCGTATGCCGTGGGTGCGGATCGCGTGCTGCAAGTCGGCGGGCAGGCGGCTGGCGAAGGTGCCGGGGGCCAGGTAGGCCTCGGCCTCGAACTTGGGAAACACGCCTTTTTCCTGCGCCAGCGCCACCGACGCGGCGTAGGCCGCGTTGCGCATGCGCTCGGCGATCTGGGCCGCCATGGCCACGCCTTCGGCGCGGTCGTAGCGCAGGCACAGCATGGCCAGCGCATTGCCCATGCCGGTAAAGCCCACGCCGATGCGGCGCTTGGCGGCCGACTCTTCGCGCTGCTGCGGCAAGGGCCAGAAGGTGAGGTCGAGCACGTTGTCCAGTGCACGCACCTGGGTCGTGACCGCCGCTTCAAAGCGTTCGAAATCGAAAGAAGGCACGCCCCCAAAACCGAAGGGGTAACGCACAAAGCGCGTCAGGATGACCGGACCGAGATCGCAGCAGCCGTAGGGCGGCAGGGGTTGTTCGCCGCAGTTGTGCACCACCAGGCCGTTGGCGTCGAAGGCGTGTACCTCGGCCACGGTCACGTCGTACACGGTCTCTTCGCCATCGGCCTGCAGCGACGCGACAGTGGCGGTGAACCTTTCGCGGTTCAGGCCACGCCGGTAGGCGCCCTGGGCGGCATCCAGGCGCGCGGCTTTGTCGCTGTCCTCAAAGCCAATGCATTCGGCAAACAGCGGCAGGTTGTCGCCGCTGATGATCAGTTCGTGCTGCGCCTGGGTCGGGTAGTCGGCGCTGCCACCTTGCCCGTTCGGCAAAGACCTCACGGCGGCGCCCCGGCGCTCGCGGCACAGCGTGGACACGATACCCAGACGCAACAACATGCGCTGCACGGTTTGCAGCAGCGCCTCGTCGCTTTGCGACAAGCGCACGCTCACCCCCTTTTGCTGCGTGCCCTGCACGCTGCCGTCGGCGTCGAACAAACCGCACAACAGCCCCCGCACAAAATCGGAGCCCTGCCGCTCCATCGCCGGCGTGATGGTTTGGTGGCCCGGTGCCATGCCCAGCCCCAGCGCCAGATCGCGCAGGGCCGCACTGGCCAGGCGCGCTTCACCACGGCCCGCCACCGGTCGCTGAAAACCTTTGAAATCCGCGCGGTGCGGCAAGGTGGCGGCGGCTGCTTCGGCGGCCCGCACGATGCCGGCGGCACCGGTGGTGGCATAGGCCACGGTGTCCTGCCCCACGGCGCGCAGTTCCGGCGCCCAGACCGACAACACGGCCTTGTCGCTCTTCAAGGTGCCATCACCCACCAGCAGGCCCAGCAAATAGCCTTGGGCCTGTGTGCCCGCACCGGCCCAACCCTGCAGCGTGCGGTGGTTGCCCAATACGATTTCATCACCGGGCTGGAGCTGGGCAGCCGGGGTCCAGTCGAGCTCCATGCCGTAACGGGTTTTGCGTGCCACGCGGCGCACCCGGTGATCGGCGGTGAGGCGCAGGCTGTGGCCTTCGTGGGTGCGCAAGCGCAGCACCGGCTTGCTGCCGGTGGCAAAAAAGCCCTGGCTTTGCAGCGCGTAGCTGCGGCCATCCACCACCGCTTTGAAATCGCGCCCGATCAAATCGGCCACCTGCTGCGGACCGGCTTCGGTCATGACCCAGGTATCGGCGGTGACGCAGGGATTCGTGGCCGCGATCGACTCGCAGTAGCGCAGGTTGTTGTCCTGGCGGATGTGGTCTAGAAACAGGATGCCGGGCTCGGCGAAATCGTAGGCCGAGCGCATCACCGTGTCCCACATGGCGCTGGCCGCCAGGGTCTGGTAGACCCACTGGCCGTCGCTGCGCTGGAACGCGCCGTTGGCGATCAGCTTGGCACCGGGCTTGGCCTTGTGCACCAGCTCCCAGGGCTGGTCGTCGGCCACGGCCTGCATGAAGGCGTCGGTCACGCCCACCGATACGTTGAAATTGTTCCAGCGCCCCGGCGTGCGTTTGGCGGTGATGAAGTCCATCACGTCCGGGTGGTCGATGCGCAGCACGCCCATTTGCGCACCGCGCCGCGCACCGGCGCTCTCCACCGTGGAGCAGGACTGGTCGAACACGTTGATGTAGCTGCACGGACCCGAGGCCATGGAGTGCGTGCCCTTCACCTCCGCGCCCTTGGGCCGGATGCGCGAAAAATCGTAGCCCACACCACCGCCCCGGCGCATGGTTTCGGCGGCTTCGCGCAAGGCTTCGTAAATGCCGGGGTAACCGTCCTCGTCCACGCCCTGTATGCAATCGCCCACTGGCTGCACAAAGCAGTTGATGAGCGTGGCCTGGATGGTGGTGCCCGCTGCGCTCATGATGCGGCCCGCACCGATGGCACCGGCGTGCAGGTTGTCGAGAAACTTCGCTTCCCACTCGGCCTGGTGCGCCGGTGGCTCCACCGAGGCGAAGGCCCGGGCCACGCGGCGGTAGAGATCTTCCACCCCGGTCTCGCCGGGCTTGAGGTACTTTTCAGACAGCACGTCCTGGCTGATCGGTTGGGTCGCGGTCAGGTCTTGCGGTCGTTGGTTGGGTTCGCGTTTCATATCGTGTTCCAGATGGGTTCAGGCGAACGCCGCCGGCCGGATACCGGCCAGCAGCCACAGCATCAGATCATGAACCGATCGGATTTCCTTGCCAAATGGCAGGGTGCCTGTGCCACGGAAAAAGAGGCCTTTTTGTACGTCGCCATCGAGCGCATGGCCCAGTTGCTGGTCGATGCAGAACTGCCCCATGGTGGCCACGCCATCGCGCAGGCCGCAGTGGGCCAGGCAATCCCAGGACATATTGCATTTTTTCTTGACATGCGCCACCGCCTGCAGCTTGGACTCGATGCGGATGTACTTGTCCAGCCAAGGCGTGCGCACGGCGCGCGCGGGCAGGCCCGCCACGCTGGTGAATTCCACCAGGTCCTCGGGGCGGGCTTGGGCCAGCACGCGCTTGAAGGCGGGATCGGCATCGCATTCGGTGGTGACGGCAAACGCGGTGCCCAACTGCACCGCCGACGCGCCCAGGCCCTGCAAGCGCCGTATGTCTTCCCGGCTGCCCACGCCACCGGCGGCGATCAACGGGATCTGGCCTTCCAGTCCGGCGGTCTTGAAGAAAGCCTGTACCTGGGGCAGCACCACGTCGAAGTCGAAACGCGGATCGTTCAGATCGGCCACTTTGGCCGCGCCCAGATGCCCACCCGCCAGTCGCGGGTGTTCGATCACGATGGCGCTGGGCAGACGGCCCTTTTTCTCCCATTTGCGCACGATCAGTTGCACGCCGCGCGCGTCCGACAAAATCGGAATCAGGGCCACATCGGGGTGGTCCTTGGCCAGCTCGGGCAGGTCCAGCGGCAGGCCCGCGCCCACCACCAGCGCGTCGGCGCCGCTGTGCAGCGCCTGGCGCACACAGCGTTCGTAGGCACTCAAGGCCTTCATCACGTTCACCGCGATCAGGCCCTGCCCCTCGGAGATCGTGCGGGCTTTCTGGATCTCGCGGTCCAGCGCCAGCATATTGGCCTGCTCGATCTGCTCGCGCGCATCCGGCTCCTTGTCCAGATGACCGGTTTGCGCCATCAGATCGGGGTGCAGGCGGCGCAGATCGACCGAAGACACCGTGCCCATGCCACCGGCGCGCGCCACCGCACCGGCCAGACCACCGGCAGAGACGCCCACGCCCATGCCACCTTGCACCACCGGAATGTGTTGCCGCCCGGCGAGCCGCCAGGTGTGGAGACCCGAATCGGCGGCCAGTTGCTGCAAGGCCGCGCAGAGATCCACCGCGCCACTGGGCCGGGCTGCGTCAGGCGGCGCTGATGATTTGTCCATCGTGTTCCACATAAGGTTGGTACGGCCCCGTGCCGCTGTTCGAGGCTAACGAAGCCGGTACGAATCCGCCTTGTCTTGCATCAAAGACATGGACTTCTCCGTCTTCGATCACGTAATGCCAACCGTGCAGGCTGAGGCGACCGGCTTCCACTTCGCGCCGCACCATGGGGTAGTCCATCAGGCGTTCCAGCTGCAAGACGATGGCGCGTTGTTCGGTGCGCCGCAGGGCTTCGGGGCTGGTGCGCACCGGCAACAAGGCCTCGCTGGCCAGCTTGAGCCAGGCCGTGAGCGCCACGGCTTCGTCGGGCACACCTTCGTAGGCGGCGCGGATGGCGCCGCAATGGCTGTGCCCGCACACCACGATGCGCTCCACCCGCAGGCTCAGCACACCAAATTCGATCGCCGCCGTGGTGCCGTGCAAGCCGTGAGAGCCGTCGTAAGGGGGCACAAACGCGCCCACATTGCGCACGATGAACAAGTCGCCAGGGTCGGCGCCGGTCAACAGATACGGCACCAGGCGCGAGTCCGAGCAGCCCAGAAACAGCGTCTTGGGGTGCTGGCCCTGCGACA
Organism: Hydrogenophaga sp.; assembly: GCF_041633695.1. GTDB lineage: Bacteria > Pseudomonadota > Gammaproteobacteria > Burkholderiales > Burkholderiaceae_C > Hydrogenophaga. The sequence continues at coordinate 6,447 of NZ_JBFJMY010000073.1, read as the reverse complement.
CCAGATCCTGAAAACGTTGCTGGTGCAGCGGGAAATAGTCCGAATGGAAATCCCGCAGGCGCAGCAAGAGATCGTCTTGTTCTGGCAATGTTTTCATGTCAGGAAACCAAAGTCTCGGTGTAACCGTGCCAGCAGCCAAGGGCGCCGCGGAACCGGCTCCGCCGGGCCGCCAGCGCCGCCCCCTGGAGGGGGTGACGCGCTGCAAGCGCGGCGCGGGGGTGGTTCACATCCACGCGCGGGGGTGGGTCTACTGAACCAGCGGCGAATCCGCGCCCTCCAGCACCAGGCCCTCGATCTGCGCTTGCCCCACCAGCAGGCTCATGTACTGGCGCAGGGCGCGGGTGCGGGCCTGCATCTGCAGCCGCGTCACCACCCGGTCCTGCGCTTCTTCAAACGTGAGCTGACGGCCTTTGCGCCGGCCCAGCACCTCGATGATGTGCAGCCCAAACCGGGTATGCACCAGACGCGGATGCACGCCCATGCCCCAGCGCGTATCGCTCTGGAAGAACAGCTCGTTGGCCAGCTCGGGGGCGCACTCATCGGGCGCCACCCAGCCCAGATCACCGCCTGTGGCACCGGTGGGGCAATTGGAGAGCTCTGCCGCCAGCTGCGCAAAATGCCCGACCGCGACTTCCTTGCGCGAGAGTTCAAGCAAGGCCTTTTCGGCCCGCAAGGACAAGGCGTGCACGTTCACGCCGGGTGTGACCGCGAACAGGATGTGGCGCACGTGCAAGGCCTGGCCCACCACGAACTGGTTGAGGTGGGCCTCGTAATACCGCTGGCACTCCTCTGGTGTGGGCGTGGGCGTCTGCACCTCGGCTTCGATCATCTCTTCGATCACCTGGCGTGCGTGCTCGTCGAGCTCGGGGGCCACCAGGCCCCCGAAGCGCGGCAACAGCCCGGCCTTCACCGCGTGTTGCCGCAACAGCTCGGTGTGCGCGCGCTCTTTCAGTTCTTGCGCATCGGGGGTCAGCCCGGGCTCGTGCAAGGCGATGCCGTTGACGCTGGCCACCGCTTCGGGCGACTGCCCGGCACATTGGCAAGAACCACCACCGCAACCGCTGGACGTGTTTTGGGCATTCATAGGGATTTCCTGTCGGTTCAATGGTTGGGCTTGCGGCTACCCAGCGGTTGGGTCGGGCGCACGCCCAGGCGGCGGCTGCGCACCACCTGGTAAGGACGCAGCACATAGGCCAGCGTGCCAAATCCGCTCCACACATGCACCAGGCGGGTGAAGGGAAAGATCAGAAAGATGCTCATGCCCAGGAACATGTGGGCCTTGAACACCCAGCTGGCTTCGGCCAGCAATTCGGGGGCGCCGCCACGGAAGGTGACGATGCGCTGCGCCCACTCGGCCAGCAGCAGCATCATGCCGCCGTCCAGGTGCTGGGCCGACAGCGGAATGGTGGCCAGACCCAGCGCGAACTGCAGCCACAACAGCCACAGCAGAACGATGTCGCTGGTTTTGGAGGTGGCGCGGATGCGGTCGTCGGTCAGGCGGCGGTGCAGCAGCAAGGAAATTCCGACAAAGCCGAACAAACCGAAGATGCCACCCGAGACCATGGCCATGAGCTGCTTGGCACCCGCCGTCATGAAGGGCTCGTACACGAAGTGCGGCGTGAGCATGCCCACGCTGTGGCCAAAGAACAGAAACAGTATGCCGACGTGGAACAGGTTGCTGCCCCAGCGCAACTGGCCTTTGCGCAGCAGTTGCGACGAGTCGCTTTTCCACGAGTACTGGTCGCGGTCGAAGCGGATCAGGCTGCCGAGGAGAAAAACCGTGAGGGCGATGTAGGGGTAGTAGCCGAACAAGGCGTTGTCAAGGGCGCTCATGCTGTGACTCCGGGCGCCGTGGCGGCGGTTTTGCGGACGATGTGGATCGGCTGCGTGGCATCGGGCCGAGCCTGGCCCTTGGTGCTGCAGCCGCCGAACGCTTCGGGTTCGGCCCAGCTTTCATCCATGGTCTCTTCGGGTTCGATGTGCACCGCCTGCACTTTCTGACCCGATAGCTCGAGCACCGCCGCCACCAGCGCGGCATAGGGGCTGCCTTTTTTCTGCAGACCGCTGAAGATCAGGGTCAGGATGTGGGCCATTTCGCCCAGGAAATCGTGCGCCAGCTGCGCCGGTTGGGTGGACGCGAATTCGAGCACCACGCACAGGTGGTCGGGCAGTTCTTCAGGGGACAGGAACAGGCCGGCCTTTTCGTAGGTCTGCGTCAGATCGACCAGAGCCGGGCCCCGGTCGCGCGAATCGCCGTGCACGTGTTCAAACAGGTGCAGCGAGGTGCTGCGGCCCCGGTCGAAGGTCTCCACGTAACGCGCCTCGATCTCGAAGCTGTCCCGCTTGGCCAGCTCGCTGGCCAGCGCGCGGATTTCATCGCGGCGGGGCGCCGGAATGGCGGCTTCGGCATCGATGGCCTCGATCAGTTCGGGCAGGTGCGCGCGCAGTTCGGCATGGGGGTAGCCCAGCAGCAAAGCCAGGACTCGCAGGGAATGGCGGTTGGGTTTCATATCAAAGAACTCCTTCGCGGAAATCGATCCGCAGCGAACGAGGGAACAAGGTCAAGAACGCCACGGAACCGTCTCTGCCGGGCCGTAGGCGTTGCCCCCTGGAGGGGGTCACGCAAAGCGTGGCGGGGGTGTTCATCTAGACCACAGACTGGATCGGAATCGTGCGGCGCTTGTCGCCACCAAACAGGCTCTGCTCCGAGGCGCCGTCCGAACAGCCGTTGCCAAACGAGAAGCCACAACCACCGCGCAGATCGAAGGTGTTCTCGGCGTATTCGCGGTGCGTGGTCGGAATGACGAAACGGTCTTCGTAATTGGCGATCGCCATCACGTGGTACATCTCTTCCACCTGGGCCACCGTGAGGCCGGCCTGCTCCAGCACCGCCAGGTTCTGCACCTGGTCCACGTGCTTGCCACGCTGGTAGGCGCGCATGGCCAGCATGCGCTCCAGTGCGCGCACCACCGGACCGGTATCGCCCGCCGTGAGCAGGTTCGCGAGGTACTGCACGGGAATGCGCATTTGCGAGATGTCGGGCAGTTCGCCGTTGATGCCAATCTGCCCGGCGTTGGCGGCCGAGGTGATGGGCGAGAGCGGCGGCACGTACCAGACCATGGGCAGGGTGCGGTACTCGGGGTGCAGCGGCAAGGCGACCTTCCAATCCACGGCCATCTTGTAGACCGGGCTGTTCTTGGCACCTTCCAGCCAGGCGTCGGGAATGCCGTCCAGCCGCGCCTGGGCGATCACCTGGGGGTCGTGGGGGTTCAGGAAGATGTCGAGCTGGGCCTGGTACAGGTCCTTTTCGTCTTCCACACTGGCGGCCTCCAGAATCCGGTCGGCGTCGTACAGCACCACGCCGAGGTAGCGGATGCGGCCCACGCACGTCTCCGCGCACACCGTGGGTTGACCGGCCTCGATGCGCGGGTAGCAGAAGATGCACTTCTCGGCCTTGCCACTCTGCCAGTTGTAATAAATCTTCTTGTAGGGGCAGCCGGAAACGCACATGCGCCAGCCTCGGCACTTGTCCTGGTCGATCAGCACAATGCCATCGTCCTCGCGCTTGTAGATCGAACCCGACGGGCACGAGGCCACGCAGGCCGGGTTCAGGCAGTGCTCGCACAGGCGCGGCAAGTACATCATGAAGGTGTTCTCGAACTGGCCCACCATGTCTTTCTGCACCTGATCGAAGTTGGCCAGGTTCGCGTCCTTGCTGCGCTTGGAAAACTCGCCGCCCAGAATTTCTTCCCAGTTCGGCCCCCACTCAATCTTCTCCATGCGCTTGCCGGTGATCAGGCTGCGGGGCCGTGCAGTGGGGGTGAACTTGCTTTCGGGTGCCGATTGCAGGTGGTCGTAATCGAAGGTGAAAGGCTCGTAGTAGTCGTCGATCTGGGGCAGGTTGGGGTTGCTGAAGATCTTCATCAACAGCGACCACTTGCCACCTTGCTTGGGAACAATCGAACCGTCGGCCTTGCGTACCCAGCCCCCGTTCCACTTGTCCTGGTTTTCCCAGTCCTTGGGGTAGCCGATGCCGGGCTTGGTCTCGACGTTGTTGAACCAGGCGTATTCCACGCCGGGGCGGTTGGTCCAGACGTTCTTGCAAGTCACCGAGCAGGTATGGCAACCGATGCACTTGTCCAGGTTCAGCACCATGGCGATTTGAGCGCGGATTTTCATTTGGGGTCTCTCTTTCTTTCAATCCCGTGACGCAACGAGCGAGGCAGTCCATTCCAGGGGCGCCGAAGATCCGGCTGTGCCGGTCGGATGGCGCCGTCCCCCCTTCAGGGGGGAAGCGGCGAAGCCGCGCAGGGGGGTCATGTCTGTACAGCGGCGGCTTCGCCGTCGAGCCAGTCGATCTTTTTCATCTTGCGCACGACCACGAACTCGTCGCGGTTGGTGCCTATGGTTCCGTAGTAGTTGAAGCCATAGCTGAACTGCGCGTAGCCGCCGATCATGTGCGTCGGTTTGGTCACGATGCGGGTCACCGAGTTGTGGATGCCGCCGCGCATGCCGGTGATTTCAGCGCCCGGGGTGTTGATGATTTTTTCCTGTGCGTGGTACATCATCACCATGCCGGGGTTGACGCGCTGGCTGACCACGGCGCGTGCGGCGATGGCGCCGTTGGCGTTGAACAATTCCACCCAGTCGTTGTCCTCGATACCGGCGCTCTTGGCGTCGTCTTCGCTGAGCCAGATCACGGGACCACCACGGTTCAGCGTGAGCATCATCAGGTTGTCGCTGTAGGTGGAGTGGATCCCCCACTTCTGGTGCGGCGTGATGAAGTTGAGGCTGATTTCCTTGTGGCCGTTGGGCTTGCGGTCCTTCACCTCGGCGATGGTTTTCAGGTCCACCGGCGGGCGGTAACTGGTCAGGCCTTCGCCGAACGCGATCATCCAGGGATGGTCGAGGTAGAACTGTTGGCGACCGGTGAGGGTGCGCCATGGAATCAGCTCGTGCACATTGGTGTAGCCCGCGTTGTAGCTGACCTTCTCGCTCTCCAGGCCCGACCAGGTCGGGCTGGAGATGATCTTGCGCGGCTGGGCCTGGATGTCGCGGAAACGGATCTTTTCGTCCTCGCGGTGCAGAGCCAGGTGCGTGTGCTCGCGCCCGGTGATCTTGCCCAGCGCGTCCCAGGCCTTCACGGCCACATGGCCGTTGGTTTCGGGCGCGAGCTGCAGCACCACTTCGCAGGCGTCGATATCGGTTTCGATCTTGGCCATGCCCTGTGTCACGCCTTCGGCCGTCACCTTGCCATTGAGCTCCACCAGCTGGCGCACTTCGTCCTGCGTGTTCCAGGCAATGCCCTTGCCGCCGTTGCCCACTTTTTCCATGAGGGGTCCGAGTGCGGTGAAGCGCTTGAAGGTGTTCGGATAGTCGCGCTCGATCACGGCGATCTGCGGCGCGGTCTTGCCAGGGATCAGTTCGCACTCGCCCTTCTTCCACTCCTTCACGTCAAACGGTTGCGCCAGTTCGGAGGGGGTGTCGTGCATCAGCGGCGTGAGCACCAGCTCCTTCTCCACACCCAGGTGGCCTACGCACACCTCGCTGTAGGCCTTGGCAAAGCCCTTGTAGATCTCCCAATCGCTGCGGCTCTGCCAGGCCGGGTCCACCGCCGTGGACAAGGGGTGGATGAAGGGATGCATGTCGCTGGTGTTGAGGTCGTTCTTTTCGTACCAGGTGGCCGTGGGCAACACGATGTCGGAGTACAGACAGGTGGTGCTCATGCGGAAGTCCAGCGTGACCAGCAGGTCCAGCTTGCCTTCGGGCGCCTTGTCGTGCCACGCCACTTCCGCCGGTTTGGCGTCGTCGGCGCCCAGCGCCTTGCCCTGCACACCGTGGCTGGTGCCGAGCAAGTGCTTCATGAAGTATTCGTGCCCCTTGCCGCTGGAACCCAGCAGGTTGGAGCGCCACACGAACATATTGCGTGGCCAGTTGTCGGGATGGTCCGGGTCTTCGCAGCTCATCTTCAGGCTGCCGTCTTTCAAGGCCTTGACCGCGTAGTCCTTGGGGTCCATGCCGGCGGCCTGCGCGTCCTTCACCACTTGCATGGGGTTGGTCTGCAGCTGTGGTGCACTGGGCAGCCAGCCCATGCGTTCGGCGCGCACGTTGTAGTCGATCAGGCTGCCACCGAACTGGGCCTTGTCGGCCAGCGGCGAGAGGATTTCGTCCACCCCCAGCTTCTCGTAACGCCACTGGTCGGTGTGGGCGTAGAAGAAGCTGGTGCTGTTCATCTGGCGTGGTGGGCGCACCCAGTCGAGTGCAAAAGCCAGCGCGGTCCAGCCGGTTTGCGGGCGCAGTTTTTCCTGGCCCACGTAGTGGGCCCAGCCACCGCCGCTCTTGCCGATGCAGCCGCACAGCATCAGCAGGTTGATCACGCCGCGGTAGTTCATGTCGGTGTGATACCAGTGGTTCATGGCCGCGCCGATGATCACCATCGACCTGCCC
>NZ_JBFJMY010000072.1:0-13937 GCF_041633695.1 Hydrogenophaga sp. | reverse complement strand
CGTGGTCCTGGTGGCCTTGCTGTTTGCCATCGACGCCAAGTTCTGGGGCGTGGTGGCCATGGGTGGCGCGGTCATCATCCTGTTCTTCTTGCCCTGGCTGGACAACAGCCCGGTCAAATCGATACGCTACCGCCCCAGCTGGCACAAAACCTTGTACGGCGTGTTCGTGATCAACTTCCTGATCCTGGGCTACCTGGGCGTGCAGCCGCCGTCCCCCCTTGGCGAGCGTGTGTCGCAAGTCGGAACACTCTTTTATTTCGGCTTCTTTTTGTTGATGCCGTGGTGGAGTCGCTTGGGTACATTCAAGCCAGTGCCCGATCGCGTCACCTTCAAGCCGCACTGACCGCCAACCGACAAAACAGAGAGTCAAAAATGAAAAAAATTCTTTTGGGCGCGCTGCTGGCCTTGGGTCTGTCGGGGGCGGTGTTCGCCTCTGAAGGCGGGATTCCACTGGACAAGGCTCCCAGCCGCACCAACGACATGGCCGCTTTGCAAAACGGCGCCAAAATTTTCGTCAACTACTGCTTGAGCTGCCATTCCGCTGCCTTCATGCGCTACAACCGCTTGCGCGACATTGGCCTGACCGACAAGCAGATTGCGGAAAACCTCACTTTTGCCACCGACAAGATCGGCGACACCATGAAGGCGTCGATCGATCCGCTCCAGGCCAAGGCCTGGTTCGGCAAGAACCCACCCGATCTCACCCTGATGGCGCGTTCGCGCTCGGGTGCCGGTGGTTCGGGTGCGGACTATCTGTACACCTTTCTGAGGTCCTACTACCGGGACGATGCCAAGCCCACGGGCTGGAACAACCTGGCATTTCCCAATGTGGGCATGCCCAACCCCTTGTGGCAGCTGCAGGGCGAGCGCAAGCCGGTGCTGGAAGAGGTGACCGCGCATGGCCACGAGTCCGAAATTTTGCGGGGCTGGGATCAGGTCAAGCCGGGCACGCTCAGCCCAGCGGCATTTGACGACAACGTGGGCGATCTGGTCGCTTACCTGCAATGGATGAGTGAGCCCGCGCAAAATACCCGTGTGCGAATCGGTGTCTGGGTCTTGTTGTTCCTGCTGACTTTCTCGTTGGTGGCTTGGCGACTGAACGCGTCATACTGGAAAGACATCAAATAAGCACCGCTTTGAGTTGCCGGCCTTGCCGGGGACTTGAAATTTCCACAGTGGTTGGGCTGTACCGCACGCACGCGGTGAGTCACAACCACTGTTTTTGCATTGAGGAGACACCCAAATGATGGTCTTGTACTCGGGCACCACCTGCCCCTATTCCCACCGCTGCCGCTTCGTGCTGTTCGAAAAAGGCATGGATTTTGAGATCCGGGACGTCGATCTGTACAACAAGCCGGAAGACATCAGCGTCATGAACCCCTATGGGCAAGTGCCTATCTTGGTGGAGCGCGACCTGATTCTTTACGAATCGAACATCATCAACGAGTACATCGACGAGCGTTTCCCGCATCCCCAGCTCATGCCCGGTGACCCGGTCGACCGTGCCCGCGTGCGTCTGTTCTTGCTGAATTTCGAAAAAGAGCTGTTTGCGCATGTCTCCGTGCTGGAGTCGCGCACGACCAAGGGCAATGAAAAGGCCTTGGAGAAAGCCCGTGCGCACATCCGTGACCGCTTGACCCAGCTCGCACCTGTGTTCCTCAAGAACAAATTCATGCTGGGTGACAACTTCTCCATGCTCGACGTGGCGATTGCTCCCTTGCTCTGGCGCCTGGACTTTTACGGCATCGAGCTGAGCAAGAATGCGGCTCCGTTGCTGAAGTACGCCGAACGCATTTTCTCGCGCCCCGCTTATATCGAGGCGCTGACACCTTCCGAAAAAGTCATGCGCAAGTGAAAATCGGCCCGAGGCCTTTCAGGCCTTGGGCCCGTGCGCTCTCAGAAACCCCATGAGTTTGTCAGATTCAGAAACCCCTTCGACGCGTCCCTACCTGATACGGGCTTTGCACGAATGGTGCGCCGACAACGGCTTTTCCCCCTACATCGCGGTGCAGGTGGACGCCTCGGTGCAGGTTCCGATGGAGCACGTCAAAAATGGGGAAATCGTGCTCAACATGAGTGTCGACGCCACCAGTTCGCTGCGACTGGGGAACGATTTCATCGAATTCAAGGCGCGTTTTGGCGGGGTGTCCCGGAACATTGTGGTGCCGGTGAGCCATGTGGTCGCCATTTATGCGCGGGAAAACGGGCAAGGCATGGCGTTCCCGGCGCCATCTGCAGCGCTGGTCCCGGCAGCGCCCTCGGGCCTGTCGCCAGAGGTGTCTGCGGATGCCTCCTCGGATACACAGGCCCGCGCCACCTTGCGCGCGGTGCCCAGCGAGGGCACGTCCAGTGGGGCGGACACGCCGGCGCCGGAAGACTCCCCGCCGGATGGCGGTCCAAGAGGCGGAGGTCGCCCCACGCTCAAGCGGGTCAAGTAAAATAGCCGTTTGCGGGTTTCAGCCGGTTTAGCTCAGTTGGTAGAGCAATCGCCTTGTAAGCGATAGGTCGTCTGTTCGAGTCAGACAATCGGCACCAAATGACCTTATCTGTGCCGCACGACGCCTTGCCAACACCGTTCAGCGGTGTTGGGTTTGGACTTTGATCCGGATCGCGTTAACCTGTGCACCCTTTTGGGTCAGTTCTTGCCGCAGGCTGGGCAACAACTGGCGCAGCTTGGTCGATGCGGCGGTACTGCGTACCAGCAAACACCATTCGTTTTCTTGGATCGGGCCGGGCGTGACGTGGCGCCGCAAGGCTGCGGGAATCAGGTGTTCCACCAAGTCCATGCAATGCCTGGATTCGCGTATGCGTTCCTGCAGCGCAGCCAACGTGGGCGCCCCCCCGAGCGCTTGCGTGACGCTCTGCATTTGGTGGCGGCGGGGCTGCTCGGTCATGCAATTTGAGTGCCGTGGATGGCGTCCACGGCCATCGTGAAAGGTTAATCGTGCACATCATTATCACCGACGCCTGGCTGGCCAAGAGCCAGGCCATCCACCTGAACGGGCTCAAGCTCCTGGCTGCGGGTCTGCTTGCTGCGATGCTGTTGGTTCTGAGCTCGGTCGCCGCGTACCACTGGGTATTTCTTGAAGGCGTGCGCCAGGGCTGGCCGGCCTTTGGTTCCATTGGGCGCATGGTCAACAAGAGCGAGTTGGAGTCCAAGGACTCCTACATGCGGGCGAACCTCGATGCCATGGCGCGCAAGCTGGGCGAAATGCAGGCCCGCATGATGCAGATCGAATCGCTGGGCGAGCGTGTGGCCGGACTGGCGGGGCTCAACCCAGCGGAGTTCAAGGCGCCTCAGGGGGCGGGTGGCGCTTTGGTGGCCGGGCGTGATTTGTCGGCCAGCGAGCTGATGGGCGCGATGGACCAGCTCGACCACAACAGCAGTTCCCGCGTCGACTGGCTGACGGTGGTGGAGTCGCGCCTGTTTGACCAGAAGATCCAGCGCACCATGGTTCCGACCCAAAAGCCGGTCAATGACGTGCATGTGGGCTCGCCCTTTGGTTTCCGCATCGACCCCATCACCGGCCGTTCTGCCTTGCACACCGGTCTGGATTTTCCAGCGGATATCGGCACCCCCATTTACGCAGCAGCCGGTGGGGTGGTGGTGGTGCAGGAGCACCATGCGGCCTATGGGAACATGATCGAAATCGACCATGGAAACGATTTGATCACCCGCTATGCCCACACCTCTCGGGTGTTTGTGACCAAGGGCGACATCATCAAGCGTGGGCAGAAGATCGCCGAGGTGGGCTCCACCGGACGATCGACCGGGCCCCATCTGCACTTTGAAGTGTGGGTTTCGGGGGTGGTGCAAGACCCCGCGCGCTTCCTGGCGGCCGGGGAAAATGTGGCCACAACCGAACTGGCCAGCAAGGGTCCTCGGCGGCCCTGAACGGCTTAAGAATGGGGCGGGTAAAATGACCGCTTTGCTCTTGAAAGTCCCGCGTTTAGCAGCAAATTCTGTGTAACGTCCGGCGGTTCGCGTCGCGCGTCCGAGAGCTCTCCAATTCCACTTGGCCTGTCCGGCGCCCACGAGGGCTCTGGTGCAGGCGTGCACGTATGGCCACAAACATCCTCACCAAAATATTCGGTAGCCGCAACGACCGGTTGCTCAAAACCTACCGCAAAACGGTGGAGCGCATCAACGCCCTCGAAGCCGGATACGAAAAGCTCAGCGAGGATGAGCTGCGCGCGCAAACGGCGGCGTTCAAGCAGCGTATCGCCAACGGGGAATCGCTCGACGATGTCTTGCCCGAGGCGTTTGCACTGGTGCGCGAAGGCAGCAAGCGCGTCATGAAAATGCGCCACTTCGACGTGCAGATGGCCGGTGGACTGGCCTTGCACCATGGCAAGGTGGCAGAGATGCGAACCGGTGAAGGCAAGACGCTGACCTCGACGCTGCCGGTGTACCTCAATGCGCTGACCGGCAAGGGTGTGCACGTGGTCACCGTGAACGACTACCTGGCCAGTCGCGACGCCCAGTGGATGGGGCGCCTGTACAACTACCTGGGCCTGACCGTGGGTATCAACCTGCCACAAGCCAGCCGGGAGGAAAAGCAGGCGGCCTACGGGGCAGACATCACCTACGGCACCAACAACGAATACGGTTTCGACTACCTGCGCGACAACATGGTCCATGAAGCCGGCGACCGTGTGCAGCGCGCGCTGAACTTCGCCATCGTGGACGAGGTGGACTCGATCCTGATCGACGAAGCGCGCACGCCGCTGATCATCAGTGGCCAGGCCGAAGACCAGACCGCGCTCTACCTGGCCATCAACCAGTTGATTCCGCGCCTGAGCAAACAAGAGGGTGAGGCCGACCCCCGCACCGGTGAAGGCGTGACCAAGCCAGGTGACTTCACCATGGACGAGAAAGCCCACAGCATCCATATGACGGAGCAAGGCCATGAGCACGCCGAGCAGCTGTTGAGCCAGGCCGGGCTGCTGCCCGAAGGTGCTTCGCTGTACGAGCCGGCCAATATTTCTCTGTTGCACCATCTGGTGACTGGCCTGAAGGCACACCACCTGTACCACCGCGACCAGCAGTACGTGAACCAGGGTGGCGAAATCGTCATCGTGGACGAGTTCACCGGGCGCCTGATGTCGGGGCGGCGCTGGAGCGATGGCCTGCACCAGGCGGTGGAGGCCAAGGAAGGCGTGCCGATCCAGCCGGAGAACCAGACCCTGGCTTCGATCACCTTCCAGAACTACTTCCGGCTCTACCGCAAGCTGTCGGGCATGACCGGTACCGCCGATACCGAAGCCTACGAATTCCAGGAAATCTATGGCCTGGAAACGGTGGTGATTCCACCCAACCGGCCCAGCAAACGCGACGACCAGCTCGACCGCGTCTACAAGACCACGCAGGAAAAATACGTCGCCGCCATCCAGGACATCCGCGAGTGCCACGAACGTGGCCAGCCGGTGCTGGTGGGCACCTCGTCGATCGAAAACTCCGAAATCATCGCGACGCTGCTGGAAAAGGAAAAGCTGCCGCACGAGGTGCTCAACGCCAAGCAGCATGCGCGCGAGGCCGACATCATCATCCAGGCCGGCCGGCCGGGCGCCATCACCATTGCCACCAACATGGCTGGCCGCGGCACCGACATCGTGCTGGGCGGCAATCTTGAAAAAATGGTCGAAGCGGTGCAGGCGGATCTGTCGCTGGACGACGCGGCCAAGCTGGCACGCGTGGCCGAGGTGCGCGAGCAGTGGCAGAAGGACCACGACAAGGTCAAGGCCTTGGGTGGCTTGCGCATCATCGCGACCGAGCGGCACGAGTCGCGCCGCATCGACAACCAGTTGCGTGGCCGTTCGGGCCGACAGGGCGACCCGGGCTCGTCGCGTTTTTACCTGAGCTTGGACGACTCCTTGATGCGCATTTTTGCGGGCGACCGTGTGCGCGCCATCATGGACCGCCTGAAGATGCCCGAAGGCGAGGCGATCGAAGCCGGCATTGTCACGCGCAGCATCGAGAGCGCGCAGCGCAAGGTGGAGGCACGCAACTTCGATATCCGCAAACAATTGCTGGAATACGACGACGTGTCCAACGACCAACGCAAGGTGATCTACCAGCAACGCAACGACATCCTGGACGCTCAAAGTTTGCGCGCGCAAATCGATTCGCTGCGCGAAGGCTGCATGGACGACCTGGTGCAGCAGTTCGTGCCGGCGGGCAGTGTGGAGGAGCAGTGGGACCTGCCGGGGCTGGAGCGCAGTCTGCGCGAAGAGTGGGCGGTCGACGTGCCGGTCACGTCCTGGGTGTCGGATGCCGAGGCCATCGACGCCGAGGAGATCGCCGCACGGGTGCAAAAAGCAGCGACCGAGGTGTTTGAGGGCAAAGTGGCACTGGCCGGCGAAGAGAACTTCACACAGTTCGAGCGCATGGTTTTGCTGCAGAACATCGACAGCCAATGGCGCGAGCATCTCTCGGCGCTGGACTACCTGCGCCAGGGCATCCACCTGCGCGGATATGCCCAGAAGCAGCCCAAGCAGGAATACAAGCGGGAAGCTTTTGTCCTGTTCGGGCAATTGCTGGACAGCGTGAAGAACGATGTGACCCGTGTCTTGATGAATGTGCGGGTGCAATCGGCCGAGCAGATTTCTGAAGTGGCCGAGCAAATGGAGGAGCGGGCAGGGCATCTGGCCAACGTGACCTATACCGGCCCGACCGAAACCGGCGAGGTGGAAAGCACCACCGAACAGGCGGTTGCTTCACGCTACGCAGCCGACGAAGTGCCCCGCGTCGGGCGCAACGACCCCTGCCCCTGTGGCAGTGGTAAAAAATACAAACAGTGCCACGGCAAGCTGGATTGACGGCTTGTTCTTTGCAACGGGCCGCCTGAAGGCGGCTCGCCATCTCCGGAGTCCCTATGCCTGTCATGCTTGAAACCCCTCTGGCTTCTGCGCTCCTGCCCATTCCAGGTGTGCGCATCGGTGTTGCACAGGCCGGCATTCGCAAGGCCAACCGCAAAGACCTCACGGTCTTTCTGCTGGACGAAGCCTGTGCGGTGGGCGCGGTGTTCACCCAGAACCGTTACGCGGCCGCGCCGGTGCAAGTGTGCCGCGAGTACCTGGCCGCGCAGAGCGGCATCCGCGCCATGGTGGTCAACACCGGCAACGCCAATGCCGGCACCGGTGAACCCGGCTTGGCCGTGGCGCGCCAGACTTGTACCGCCATGGCCCGTGCCCTGGGCTTGAACCACGAACAGGTGTTGCCGTTTTCCACCGGCGTCATCATGGAACCTCTGCCGCTGGACCGGCTGCTGGCGGGCTTGCCCGCCGCGCTGGCCGACGCAGCAGGCCCCGATGCCATGGGCGCTGCGCAATGGTTGTCGGCAGCCGAAGGCATCATGACCACCGACACCGTGCCCAAGGCCGCCAGCGGCCAGGCTTTGGTGGGGGGCAAAAAGGTGAGCGTCACCGGCATTGCCAAAGGCGCGGGCATGATCCGCCCCAATATGGCGACCATGCTGGGCTTCATGGCAACCGACGCCGCCGTGGCGCCGGCGCTCATGCCCGTTCTGGCCAAACACCTGGCCGACCGTTCGTTCAACCGTGTGACCGTGGACGGCGACACCTCGACCAACGATTCGTTTGTGCTGATCGCGACCGCTCAGGCCGGCAATCCGGTGGTGAGCGATCTGGCGAGTCCCGACGGACAGGCGTTGCTGGCCGCGCTGCTGCCGGTGGCGCAGCACCTGGCGCATGCCATCGTGCGCGATGGCGAAGGCGCCACCAAGTTCATCACCATCGAGGTGGAGGGCGGGCAGACGGGTGAAGAATGTTTACAGGTCGCGTATGCGGTGGCCCATTCCCCGCTGGTCAAGACTGCTTTTTTCGCCAGCGACCCCAACCTGGGCCGCATCCTCGCCGCCGTAGGCTATGCCGGCATTGCCGATCTCGATGCCTCGAAAATCGAGTTGCATCTGGGCGATGTGCATGTGGTCCAGAGCGGAGGCCGCCATCCCTTGTACCGTGAAGAAGACGGCCAGCGTGTGATGAAGAACGCCGAAATCGGGGTGCGCATCGGACTCGGACGCGGTCAAGCCAAAGAGACGGTCTGGACCTGCGACTTCAGCCACGAATACGTCACCATCAACGCGGACTACCGCTCATGAGCGTGTTGCCAGACCAGGACACCGCCTTGATGCGCCTGGTGGTGCGCGCCGAACAGCTCATGGCCCGCATCGAATCGGTGCTGCCGCAAGCCCTGGTGGCGCCGGACTGGAGCGCTTCCGTGGCGTTTCGCTACCGCAAGCGCAGCAACGGCCATGGGGCGCTGGAGCCGGTGCGCCACGTCGGCAGCATGCGACTGGACGATCTGAAAGAGATCGAGCCGCAGAAGGAAAAAATCCAGCGCAACACCTTGCAGTTTGTGCAGGGCCTGCCCGCCAACAACGTGCTTTTGACCGGCGCCCGTGGAACCGGAAAATCGTCGCTGGTGAAGGCCTGTCTGAACGAGTACGCGGCACAAGGCCTGCGTTTGATCGAAGTGGACAAGAGCGATCTGGTGGACTTGCCCGACATCGTCGATGTGGTGGCCGAATGCAGCGAACGCTTCGTGGTGTATTGCGACGACCTCAGCTTTGAGGAGGGGGAGCCCGGCTACAAGGCGCTCAAATCGATTCTGGATGGTTCGGTGGCGGCGGCCAGCCCCAATGTGCTGATCTACGCCACCAGCAACCGCCGCCATCTGTTGCCGGAGTACATGAAAGAAAACCTGAGCTACACGCACAGCGACGATGGCGAGGTGCACCCGGGCGAGGTGGTGGAAGAAAAGATCTCACTTTCGGAACGTTTCGGGCTCTGGGTGAGTTTTTACCCCTTCAGCCAGGACGAATACCTGGCCATCGTGGCACAGTGGTTGTCGTCCTTCGGTGTTTGTGCAGGTGACATTCAGGCCGCTCGACCGCAGGCCCTGGTCTGGGCCTTGGAGCGCGGATCGCGCAGCGGGCGGGTGGCTTACCAGTTCGCACGCGATTACGCGGGCACCCACACGGCGCGCGCTTGAGGCGACACAGCCTGTATCGACATGACCTCTTCCGTTTTGGTGGTGGACAGCGAGCAACAGCGTTCCACCGAGAGCGAGCGCAAAGTGGTGGATGTTGCGGTCGGCATATTGATCTCACCCGAAGGCGAATTTCTCCTGACCTCACGTCCCGAAGGCAAGGTGTACGCGGGTTACTGGGAGTTTCCGGGCGGCAAGCTCGAGGCACTCGAAACCGTCGAACAGGCTTTGCGGCGCGAGTTGCAAGAGGAGATCGGCGTCACCATCGGCCCGGCGCTGGTGTGGCGCGAGCAACTGGTGGACTACCCCCACGCCTTGGTGCGCTTGCATTTTTGCAAGGTGCTGGCCTGGACAGGGGAGTTGCACATGCGCGAGGGTCAGCGCTTTGTGTGGGCCACGCTGCCGGTGTCTTGCGAGCCCATTTTGCCCGGCACCGTGCCGGTGTTGCAGTGGTTAGAGGACGAGCAAGCCGCATAGGTGGGGCGTGCTTACTAGCGGATGGCGCGGCGCTCAGCTTTGTTCAAAGTCCGGGTCGCTGTTGGACTCTTGTTCTGGCAACTTGAAACTTTCGCTGGCCCAGGCGCCGAAATCCACACCCTTGCAACGGGCGCTGCAAAAAGGCCGGTACGGGTTGCTGTGCGCGTACAGACTGTCGCCCGCGCACGCTGGACAGCGCACGATCTTGACAGGCAGTTCGGGTGCTGGATCCGCCATCTCAGCGCTCATGCGCACAAGGTGAGCTCAAACGCCGCGTCTTCCGGCGCCGGGTGCAGCCGGTCGTCCTCCCCCAGTCGCATGAGGCGCACCGAGAGCATCAAGCGGTTGCCGCTGATTTCGGGGATCAGGCCCAGGCCCGCATCCATGCGCAAACGCAGCAACTGGAAGGTGCGGCCCTGGGGCAGGGTCTGCTGGAATTGCCCGCCGATGGCGATCACTTTCTGTGCCGAACCCGAGTCGCGCAGCATCTTCATGAGCAGCACAATCGATTCGGCCAAAGGCCCCAGGGTGCTGACCCAGCCGTGCAGATCGGCTTGCCGCACGGGCGCTGGCTGGTGCTGCCAGGCGTAGTACGCCGGCAGGTCGAACTCGCAGGTGCCGCCCGGAATGCCGATCCGGCTGCGTATGCTCATCAACCAGTCGTTTTCCGTCAACGCCTGGCCGGTCTTGCCCGCGCGCTCGTTGAGTTGTGCAAAACAGCCTTCGAGTTGCCCGATCACACCATCGAGCACTTCCTCGGAGATGGCGGGATTGCCGCGGTAGCTGTTGAGCAACTGCTTTTGCCGTTCGATGTCTTTGAGCACATCGGACTTCATGTCGGCGCGCGAGGCGACGTCCATGATTTCAAAAATGGTCTGGATGGCGTAATGGTGGTCCAGTGCAGTGCTGCGTTGGATCAACTCGCCCAGGCGGCGGAACAGCTGTTCAAGCCGCAGGTAGGTGCGTATGCGTTCGTTGAATGGGTATTCGTACAGGATCACAGTGGCATCGTTTCGCGGGAAAGGCCTAGGGAACAGGCTTTCATCATAGCCCGAACCGTTTTGCCAAGCCGTCTACCAGACGTTCCAGTGGTTCGATCAGGTTACCGTCGTTGAAGATCACGACATCGGCTGCTGCCAGCCGCTTGGCGCGTGGGCATTGGCTGTTGATCACCGCCTGAACGGCCAAGCGTTCCCAGGCGTTGCGCTGGATCACGCGCCGAATCTGGGTCTCTTCGCTGCAGTCGACCACCATGACGCGGTCCAGCTGCACGCGCCAATGCGGGGACTCCACCAGCAGGGGAATGTCAAATACCTGGCAACGTGCCGAGGAGGCTCGGGTCTGGCGCTGAATCTCCGCCGCCACCAGGGGATGGATGATGGCTTCCAGCCGTCTGCGCGCTTCGGGGTGTGCAAAAACGTGTTCGCGCATGCGCTGGCGGTGCATGCCGCCCGCTTCGTCGACGAAACTGGGCCCGAAAGTGTCTTGGATTGCGGTGATGGCCGACCCGCCCGGCAAGGTGCTGGCACGGGAGATCGCGTCGGCGTCAACGAGCAGTGCGCCGCGCTTTTGCAGCAAGGCCGCCACCGTGCTTTTGCCGCTGCCAATGCCGCCGGTCAATCCCAGCCGCAGCGGAGTCCGTGCCATTGCAGTTGTCACAAGCCGAGTGTGGCCAGGATGGACGATGGACCGAAGACCATGGCGGTCAGTCCGGCCACGGCGAGGAAGGGACCAAACGGCACATAACCGCCTTCGCGCAACTGGCCCCGGATCTTGATGGCGATGCCAACCACCGCCCCAATGAGCGAGGCCATCAGAATGACCGGGATCAGCGCCGACCAACCGAACCAGGCGCCAAACGCTGCGAACAACTTGAAGTCGCCGTAGCCCATGCCTTCTTTTCCGGTCACCAGCTTGAAAGCCCAATAGACCAGCCACAAAGAAAGGTAACCGGCCACGGCACCCCAGAGCGCATCGGGCAGCAAGGTGTCGGTCCAGCCCAGGGCGCTGGCGCACAGGCCCACCCACAGCAGCGGCAGCGTGATGTCGTCGGGCAACAGGGTGGTGTCCCAATCGATGAACGCCAGAGCCAACACGGCTGCGGAAAACCCGCTCCAGGCCAAGGCGGGCCAGGTCATGCCCCAATGCCAGCCACACCAGGCAAACAGGGCCGCGCTGAGCAACTCCACGCTGGGGTAGCGCGCGCTGATGGGCGCGCCACAGTGGCCACACTTGCCCTTCAACACCAAGTAGCTGACGACCGGCACGTTTTCGAACCAGCGGATCTGGTGGTCGCAGTGCGGGCATCTGGAGCGCGGCAACACGAGATTGAAAGTCGGCTGTGCCACGGGCTCTACCGGCGCAGCGCCAGGAGCAGTCTGAAACGCTTCGCATTCGGCGGCCCAGCGCAATTCCATCATTTTGGGCAAGCGGTGGATCACCACGTTGAGAAAACTGCCGACCAGCAAGCCCAGCACACCCAGCACAAGGGCGTCCACCACACCCAAGACCAACATCAAACCACCTGACCCAATTTGAAGATGGGCAGGTACATCGAGACCACAATGCCGCCGATGATGGTGCCGAGCAGGACGATGATGATGGGCTCCATCAGGCTGGAAATGCCCGCCACCATGTCGTCCACCTCGGATTCGTAGAAGTCGGCGGCTTTGCCCAGCATGTGGTCGATCGAACCGGATTCTTCGCCGATGGCGCACATCTGCAACACCATGGACGGGAAGATATTGGCGTTGGTCATCGCATTGGTGAGGCTGGTACCGGTCGAGACCTCCTGCTGGATTTTTTCGGTGGCCTTCGCGTAAACCGAATTGCCCGCAGCGCCACCGACCGAATCCAGTGCTTCGACCAAGGGCACACCGGCCGCGAACATGGTGGAGAGTGTTCGTGTCCAGCGCGCGACCACGGATTTTTCGACCAGGGTGCCAAAAATCGGCAACTTCAACATCACCCGATCCATGAACATCTGGACTTTTTCGTTGCGCCGCCAGGCTTGCATGAAAAAATAAAAACCGCCGCCCAAACCACCAAAGATCAGATACCAGTATTCAGTGAAAAATTCGCTCATGGCGATCACGAACAGCGTGGGTCCCGGTAGATCGGCGCCAAAGGAGGAGAACACTTCCTTGAACGACGGGATCACAAAAATCATGATCACGGCCACCACCACAAAGGCGACGATGACCACGGAAATCGGGTACATCAGGGCCGACTTGATCTTGGACTTGATCGCCTCGGTTTTCTCCATATAGACCGCCAGGCGGTCCAGCAGTTCTTCCAGAATACCGGCCGTTTCACCCGCCTCTACCAGGTTGCAATACAGGGTGTCGAAGTAGAGCGGGTGTTTGCGAAAGGCCGCGCTCAAAGATGTACCCGTTTCGACGTCCAAACGGATGTCGTTGAGCAGTTTGCTGACGCTGGGATTGGGGTTGCCTCGCCCGACAATGTCGAAGGATTGCAGCAAAGGCACGCCCGCCTTCATCATGGTGGCGAGCTGGCGGGTGAAGATGGCGATGTCCTTGGGCTTGATGCGCTTGCCCGACGTCATCCGGCGCTTCTTGACCTTGGTCGGAAAAACACCTTGGCGGCGCAGCGCCGCCAGAACCTGGTTTTCACCCACCGCACGCGTCTCACCCCGCACCTGCTTGCCGTTGCGGTCCTTGCCTTCCCATTCGAAAACAAACTCTTTGATGCTTTTGGATGCTGCGGTTGCCATGGTGTCCTCAGATTCGGGCGCAGGGCGCCGGTCTATTCATTGGTCACGCTCAGAACTTCTTCCAGCGAGGTCAGGCCTTGTTTGACCTTGAGCAGACCGGACTCGCGCAAGGTTCGAACGCCCTCTTTGCTCGCCTGCTGGGCAATGTCCAGCGCACTGCCGCTGCGCAGAATGATGCGTTGAATTTCTTCCGAAATCGGCATCACCTGGTAAATGCCGACCCGTCCCTTGTAGCCGTTGTTGCAGGCCGAGCAGCCCACCGGTTTGTAGGGTGTCCAGCTGCCATCGAGGTCTGCGGCTTTGAAACCAGCGTCGAGCAAGGCTTTGCGTGGCGCGTCCAAGGTGGTCTTGCAGACCGGGCACAGACGCCGGGCTAGGCGCTGGGCCGTGATCAGGATCACGCTCGAAGCGATGTTGAACATGGGAACGCCCATGTTCATCATCCGCGTCAGCGTGGTGGGCGCGTCGTTGGTGTGCAGGGTCGAGAGCACCATGTGGCCGGTCTGCGCGGCCTTGATGGAAATGTCCGCCGTTTCCAGATCCCGGATCTCACCGACCATGATCACGTCCGGATCCTGCCGCAGAAACGCCTTGAGTGCTGCCGCAAACGTCAGGCCAGCCTTGTCGTTGACATTGACCTGGTTCACACCAGGCAAGTTGATTTCCGACGGGTCTTCGGCCGTGGAGATGTTGATGCCGGGTTTGTTCAGGATG
>NZ_JBFJMY010000071.1:0-13950 GCF_041633695.1 Hydrogenophaga sp. | reverse complement strand
GAACGGCGACGGCCAGTTCTGCGGCCAACTCGGCGAGCGACGCCGAAGAGCGTGTGGAGCGACTGGGCATAAGCACCTTGGTTGGGGATTCAACTGAAACTTCACCATACCACCTCGGGATCAACCACACGGTGCCAGCGAGCTTGATGCCGGCGGCGGCCCGCCTCGTGAAGCCACCGCAGGCCCCGCCCTACAATCTGAGGCTTAAACGCAAGCCCATGACCAGCCACCACACTCCGCCCACCGACAGCCCGGCCACGCAGACCAGCGCCGAGGTCCTTGACACCCCAGCCACGCCCTTCATGCGTGTCATCAAAAGTTATGTGCTGCGCGCCGGGCGCACCACCACGGCGCAGGCCAAGGCCTACGAAGCCTTTGGCCCGCGCTTTCTGTTGAACTACGCACCGGGCGCGTTCGACGCCGCAGCCGCATTTGGCCGGCCAGCGCCGCTGATCCTGGAAATCGGCTTTGGCATGGGCGGGGCCACTGCCCACATCGCCGCTGTGCGGCCGCAGGACAATTTTCTGTGCTGCGAGGTGCACGAACCCGGTGTAGGCGCCCTGCTCAAGCTTGCGGGCGACCAGGGGCTGGAGAACATCCGCATCCTGCGCCACGACGCGGTGGAGGTGCTGGACCACATGCTCGGCGAGGCCAGCCTGGACGGCGTGCACATTTTCTTCCCCGACCCCTGGCACAAAAGCCGCCACCACAAGCGGCGCCTGATCCAGCCCGACTTCGTGAACCGTCTGGCGCGCCACCTCAAGCCCGGCGGCTACCTGCACCTGGCGACCGACTGGGAGCCGTATTCGAAACAGATGCTGGACGTGCTGAACGCCGAACCGCTGCTGCAAAACACCGCAGCACCCGACAGCGAAGGCTTTGTCCCACAACCGGCCTACCGCCCGCTCACCAAGTTCGAAAACCGGGGCCTGAAACTGGGCCACGGCGTCTGGGATCTGGTGTTCCGGCGGATCTGAGCCGCCCAGCGGGCACCCACCCCACATGGCCCGCAGCCCCGGCAACCCCCTCATTCCCAGCCACCACGGCGTGGCCGCCAGCTGCGTGGCCTTGCCGCCGCTGAAACAGCCCCCCTGGCCCACGCTGCTGGACTTTCTGGACCACCGCATGCCCACCGTGGGCCGCGCCACCTGGCAGCTGCGCCTGCAGTCGGGTCTGGTGGTGGACGAACGTGGCGCGGCCTTGCCGCCGACAACCCCCTACCAGGGAGGCGCCCGCGTCTATTACTACCGCAGCGTCAGCGACGAGACACCGATCCCTTTTGAGGAGACCGTGCTGTTCCAGGACGCCCATTTGGTGGTGGCCGACAAACCGCATTTTCTGCCGGTCACCCCGGGTGGGCGCTACGTGCAAGAAACCCTGCTGGTGCGCCTGCAACAGCGCCTGGGCCTGCCCGCGCTCGCGCCCTTGCACCGCATCGACCGCGAAACCGCCGGCCTGGTGTTGTTCGCGGTGAACCCCACGGAACGCGGCGCCTACCACGCCTTGTTCAGCGGGCGCACCATGCGCAAGCACTACGAAGCCATCGCCGCCTTCAGCGAAAGCCTGCGCTCCCCACAGGTGCACCGCAGCCAGCTGCGCGATCACGCCACCGATTTTTTCCGCATGTGCGAAGTGCCTGCGGCAGAACACCCCCAGCCGAACAGCGAAACCCGCATCGAACTGCTGGAGCGCCATGGCGAATGGGCGCGTTACGGCCTGGAGCCGCTCACCGGCAAGCGCCACCAGTTACGGGTGCACATGAACGCCCTGGGCCTGCCCATCGTGGGCGATCAGCTGTACCCGCACACCTTGCACGGCCCGAACGAGGCGGAAGATTTTTCGACCCCCTTGCGCCTGCTGGCCAAATCGCTGGCCTTTACCGATCCGGTCACGGGCGAAGCGAGGCGCTTTGAAAGCGCGCGTGGTCTGGACTGGCCCGCCGCGCGCTCAGCGCCTTGTTGATTCGACCCCATGCAATAGGAACCGTTCGCCCTGAGCTTGTCGAAGGGCCTGCCACTCACTCGGCGGCTTCGTCGGAACCCAGCGCCGCGTCGGCCGTGGCGCCAATCACCTTGCCACCGATGCGCGCCGTGCCCACGGCGGCATCCACCGCCAGACCCGCCACGCCGACCGTGGCCGACACCACCGCGCCAGTGACCGCGACGACGGCGCAGCCCGACAAACACAGTGCGCACAAAGTGGCGGCCAGCCACCTTGCGCTGCGCCCCCTGTTCGGGGCGGTGCTGCCATCCAGACCTTGCCAATTCGCGCGCGTCACAGTCAGGGCCTCGCGACGTTTCACATCCGCTCGGCCACCCAGGCCTGCACCGAAGCCAAGGCCTTGGGCAAGCCGCTGGCATCGGTGCCCCCGGCCATGGCCATGTCGGGCTTGCCGCCGCCTTTGCCGCCCACTTGCTGCGCCACAAAGTTCACCAGCTCACCGGCTTTGATTTTGCCGATGCTGTCGGCGGTCACACCGGCCGCGATCTGCACCTTGGAGCCGTCCACCGCCGCCAGCACAATGGCGGCGGTCTTGAGCTTGTCCTTGAGCTTGTCCATGGTCTCGCGCAGGCTCTTGGCGTCGGCGCCGGGCATCACCACGGCCAACACCTTCAGGCCTTTGACGTCCACCGCCTGCCCCACCAACTCATCGCCCTGCGCCGAAGCCAGGCGGCTCTTGAGGCCGGTCATTTCCTTTTCCAGATCGCGCATTTGCTCCAGCAAAGCGCCCACACGCGCCGGCACTTCGCCCGGCGTCACCTTGAGCGTGCCGGCCACGCCACCCAGCGTGGTTTCCATGCCTTGCACATAAGCCAGCGCGTTCAAGCCGGTGATGGCTTCGACGCGGCGTACGCCAGCGGCCACACCGCCTTCTGCCGTGATGGTGAAGAAGCCGATGTCACCCGTGCGCTGCACGTGGGTGCCGCCGCAGAGTTCGCGGCTGCTGCCGATGTCGAGCACGCGCACCGTCTCGCCGTATTTCTCGCCGAACAACATCATGGCGCCGGTCTTCTGCGCCGCTTCGATGTCCATCACCCGTGCCTGGGTGGCGGCATTGCTCAAGATCTCGGCGTTCACACGTTGCTCGATCTCGCGGATCTGTTCGTCGGACACCGGCGCGTTGTGCGTGAAGTCGAAGCGCGTCTTGTCGGCGTCGACCAAGCTGCCTTTTTGCTGCACGTGCGTGCCCAGCACTTCGCGCAAGGCCTTGTGCATCAAGTGGGTGACCGAGTGGTTGCGCACCGTGGCGGCGCGGCGCGCGGTGTCCACCTGCGCGCTCACGCTGTCGCCCACGGCCAGCGTGCCCTGCTCCAGCGTGCCTTGGTGGCCGAACACCTCGGCCTTGATCTTTTGCGTATCGCCCACCGCGAACCTGGCCGAGCCGCTGGTGATGACACCCTCGTCACCCACCTGGCCACCACTCTCCGCGTAGAAAGGCGTCGTGTCCAGCACCACCACGCCGGTCTGCCCGACCTTGAGTTCGGCCACGGGCGTGCCTTCAAAGTACAAGGCGACCACCTTGGCCGGCGCTTCCAGCTCTTCGTAGCCCACGAAGGTGTTGCCTGCGCCCGTGTACTCCAACGCCTTGTCCATCTTGAACTTGCCAGCGGCACGGCCCGCGGCTTTTTGCTTGGCCATGGCGGCGTGGAAACCCGCTTCGTCCACAACAATATCGTTCTCGCGGCACACATCATTCGTCAAATCCAGCGGGAATCCGTAGGTGTCGTGCAGCATGAAAGCAAAGTCACCATCTAAAACGGGCTTCACGTCCTTCTTCCTATATGCCTCGACAAAGGTGAACTTGTCATTCAACAGTTGCATTCCTGTCGCCAGCGTCTCAAAGAACCGCACCTCTTCCGTCTTGAGCACCTCGGTGATGCGCTGCTCCTGGTTCGCCAGGCTGGGATATGCCTCGCCCATGAGCCGCACCAGATCGGCCACCAGTTTGTGGAAAAACGGTGTCTTTTTGCCCAGCTTGTAACCGTGGCGGATTGCGCGGCGGATGATGCGGCGTTGCACGTAGCCACGGCCTTCGTTGCCCGGGATCACGCCGTCGCTCACCAGAAAAGCGGTGGCACGGATGTGGTCGGCGATCACTTTGAGCGAAGGATTCGCCAGGTCGTCGATACCCGTTTCGCGGGCAGCCGCCTTGATCAACGCGTCAAAAATATCGATTTCGTAGTTGCTGTGCACGTGCTGCAAGATCGCAGCGAGGCGCTCCAGGCCCATGCCGGTGTCCACGCAGGGCGCGGGCAGCGGCTTGACCGAGCCGTCTTCGGCCATGTCGAACTGCATGAACACGTTGTTCCAGATTTCGATGAAGCGGTCGCCGTCTTCGTCCGGGCTGCCGGGTGGGCCACCGGGGATGTGCGGGCCGTGGTCGTAGAAGATTTCGGAGCACGGGCCACAAGGGCCGGTGTCGGCCATCATCCAGAAGTTGTCGCTCTTGTAGCGCCCGCCCTTGTTGTCGCCAATGCGGATCACGCGCTCGGGTGGCAGGCCGATCTCCTGGGTCCAGATGTCGTAGGCCTCGTCGTCTTCGGCGTACACCGTGGCCAGCAGACGGTCTGCCGGCAGCTTGTAGACCTCGGTCAGCAGTTCCCAGGCCCACTTCAGCGACTCGCGCTTAAAGTAGTCGCCAAAGCTCCAGTTGCCCAGCATCTCGAAGAAGGTGTGGTGGCGCGCGGTGTAGCCCACGTTCTCCAGATCGTTGTGCTTGCCCCCGGCGCGCAGACAGGCTTGCACCGAAGTGGCCCGGGTGTAGGGGCGTTTGTCGGTGCCCAGGAACACGTCTTTGAACTGCACCATGCCCGAGTTGGTGAACATGAGTGTGGGGTCGTTGCCGGGCACCAGGCCGCTGGAGGGCACCACGGTGTGGCCCTTGGATGCGAAAAAGTCCAGAAAAGTCTTGCGGATATCGGCAACGGTTGCGGGGCTGGTCATGTTGGCCTTGTGGGGGGTCTGTCGAAAAAGGGGAACGGGGCGCCAAACGCGCACCAAACCGTGTATTTTCCAATACTAGAGGCGGGCACGGCGCAAGCGCGCGGGAAACCGCCGATTTTTGCACCCACCGTGGCCTGCGCGCCACCCGACCAAAGGCCCTCGACCTGACGCCTGGGCGTCCGCTGGCCCCTGCGCCCTGGGCGTCAAAGGGCTATGCTGACCGCATTGGCTGGTGGCACAATTACTTAATAAGTTAATCAATTGCCTCGCAACCGCTCAAGCCGACCAACAACCCCCGATTGGAGACCCGCATGGACATGAAAACCTCCCCCCTGGCCCAGCTCAAAGACCCGAGCCTGCTCAAGACCGATGCGCTCATCAACGGCGAATGGGTGAAAGGCAGCAGCCGTTTTGATGTGAACGACCCGGCCACCGGCCTCAAGCTGGCCGACGTGGCCAACCTCGGACCGGCCGACGCCGAAGCCGCCATTGCCGCAGCCAACGCGGCCTGGCCGGCGTGGAAGAGCCAGACCGCCAAACAGCGAAGCGGCATTCTGCGCAAATGGTTCGACCTGCTCATGGCCAACCAGGACGACCTGGGCCGCATCATGACCGCAGAACAAGGCAAGCCGCTGGCCGAAGCCAAGGGCGAAGTGGCCTACGGCGCGAGTTTTGTGGAGTGGTTTGCCGAAGAGGCCAAGCGCATCAACGGCGAAACCCTGCCCCAGTTCGACAACAACCGCCGCCTGCTGGTGCTCAAACAGCCCATCGGTGTTTGCGCCGCGATCACGCCCTGGAATTTCCCGCTCGCCATGATCACGCGCAAGGTCGCACCCGCACTGGCGGCGGGCTGCCCGGTCATCATCAAACCCGCCGAACTGACCCCGCTCACCGCCCTGGCGGTGGCCGAGCTGGCGATTCGCGCCGGGATTCCGGCGGGCGTGCTCAACATGATCACCGCCGACGCCGACAACAGCATCGCCGTGGGCAAGGTCATTTGCGCCAGCGACGTGGTGCGCCACATCAGCTTCACCGGCTCCACCGAGGTCGGCCGCATCCTGATGGCGCAAAGCGCGCCCACGGTCAAGAAAATGTCGCTCGAACTCGGCGGCAACGCGCCCTTCATCGTGTTCGACGACGCCGACATCGACAGCGCCGTGGAAGGCGCCTACGCCAGCAAATACCGCAACGCCGGCCAAACCTGCGTCTGCTCCAACCGCCTGTATGTGCAAGAAGGCGTGTACGACGAGTTTGTGCAAAAGTTCGCTGCCAAGGTGAAAACCACCAAGGTGGGCAACGGCTTCGACGAAGGCGTGAGCCAGGGCCCGCTGATCGAACCCGCGGCGCTGGACAAGGTGCAGCGCCATGTGGACGACGCCGTGGCCAAGGGCGCACGCGTTCTGGCCGGTGGCAAGCGCATGACCGGCATGGGCAGCAGCCAGTTCTTCGAGCCCACCGTGGTGGCAGACGCCACCGCCGACATGCTGTGTGCCCGCGAAGAAACCTTTGGCCCCTTCGCGCCGGTGTTCAAGTTCAAGACCGAGCAAGAAGCGGTGGACGCGGCCAACGACACCGAGTTCGGCCTGGCCAGCTACTTCTACAGCCGCGACGTGGGGCGCATCTTCCGCGTGGCAGAAGCGCTGGAATACGGCATGGTCGGCATCAACGTGGGCATTCTGGCCACCGAACACGTGCCGTTTGGCGGGGTGAAACAATCCGGCCTGGGACGTGAAGGCTCGCACCACGGCATGGACGATTACGTGGAAATCAAATACCTCTGCGTCGGCGACATCCTGGCCTGAACGCAGGCACCGCCCAGGCGCGCGTCACGCCCCATAACGGAGACACACCATGAACCGAAAGTCTTTCCTGCAAGCCGCTTCCTTGCTGCTGCTCATGCCCTTGGCCATGGGCGCATCCGCCCAGTCCACCGCCAAGCCCCGGGTGGTCTTTCAGGTCAGCGACGACGACGCGGGCAAATGGAACCTGGCCTTGAACAACGCCAAGAACGTGCAACAGGCCTACGGCGCCGACAAGGTCGACGTAGAAATCGTGGCCTATGGTCCTGGCATTGGCATGTTCAAAGCCGATTCGAGCGCCGCCAACCGCGTGGCCGAAGCCAGCAAGGCCGGCGTGAAAATGGCCGCCTGTCAGAACACCATGCGGGGACAAAAGCTCACCGAAGCCGACATGAACACCGCCGTGGGCTACGTACCCTCTGGCGTGGTGGCGCTGATGCAGCGCCAAAGCGAAGGCTGGACCTACATCCGCCC
Source organism: Hydrogenophaga sp. (assembly GCF_041633695.1). Classification (GTDB taxonomy): domain Bacteria; phylum Pseudomonadota; class Gammaproteobacteria; order Burkholderiales; family Burkholderiaceae_C; genus Hydrogenophaga. The sequence goes on along the minus strand of NZ_JBFJMY010000071.1, from coordinate 6,733 downwards.
CTGAGCCCCGCGCCAAGGGCGGTTGGCGCGCTGACCGCCCTGCACATGCCCCCTATAATGCGGGGCGCTGCGGGTGTAGCTCAATGGTAGAGCTGTTGCTTCCCAAGCAACTGACGAGGGTTCGATTCCCTTCACCCGCTCCAGGAACCACGACACGCCTACCGTCGTCTCATTTCGCACAGACCGGGGCCCCGCGACCACAAGCGCGCCACTGTGGCTGCTGTCGAATACAAACTCCTGGTGCTGGATCTCAGCTTCCCCAAGTACCTCTCAGACACGCCCGCGCGCCGAGCTGGCGCAGGTGATCGTCGCCTGAAAAGTGCACTGAAAACCAACGCTCGGCTGTCGGCCCCGGAGCTTGGTCTTAAAGTCAGCTTTCATGCGGAAGCCGAAAAAGATCGAATGGGTTTAAAAATCCCGATTTTTTAGACACGTCAGCGGTAACATGTGCAGAAAATCGATTTTTCTATACACAAATCCGCATATTGGGGGCCCCCGTACATGCCAAGCCCGATTCCGCTGGAAGGATTGGACCCTACCCGGTTTGACACTCCCGCCATCTTGAAAAAGCTGGCCAGCAGCAGCCGGCAACTGGCCGAACTCAAGGGCCTGGCGGCATCGATACCCAACCAGGGCATTCTGATCAACACGCTGGGGTTGCAGGAAGCCAAGGACAGCTCGGAGATCGAAAACATCGTCACCACGCACGACGAGTTGTTCAAAGACGACGTGCACCCCGAAGCCTTTGCCAACCCGGCGGCCAAGGAGGTGCTGCGCTACCGCCAGGCGCTGCGTTTCGGTTTTGAGCAGGTTCGCACCACGGGTCTGCTGACAGCCAACCAGATCGTGGGCATTCAGGGTGAGCTGGAGCGCAACAACGCCGGCTTTCGCAAGTTGCCAGGAACCGCGCTCAAAAACCGTGGCGGGCAAACCGTTTACACACCCCCTCAGGACCCCGCCGAGATCGTGGCGCGGATGAGCGACCTGGAACGCTTCATCAACGAAGACGCGCTGTTCCCCGTCGACCCGCTGATCAAGATGGCGCTGATCCACCACCAGTTTGAGAGTATTCACCCCTTCTACGACGGCAACGGCCGCACCGGGCGGATCATGAACGTGCTGTATCTGGTGAAAGAGGGCTTGCTGGAGATCCCGGTGCTGTATCTGAGCAGCCACATCGTGCAGACCAAGGCCGACTACTACCGCCTTCTTCAAAGTGTGCGCGAGCAAGACACCTGGGAGGAGTGGGTGCTCTATATGCTGCAGGCGGTGGAGTCCACCGCGAAGCAGACGGTGATGACGGTGCAGGCGATCAAGGCGGCGCTGTTTGACTACAAACACCGCATTCGAGATGTCTACAAGTTCTACAGCCAGGATCTGATCAACAACTTGTTCATGCACCCGTACACCAAGATCGACTTCATTCAGAGAGACCTCCAGGTCTCTCGCCTGACGGCCACCAAGTACCTGGACGCTTTGGTCGATGGTGGTTTTTTGAGCAAGCAGCGGATTGGGCGCAGCAACTACTACGTGAACGTGGCCCTCAACCGCATTTTGCTGGCGCAATACAGAGCCGCTCCGTGACCGAAGACCAGCGGGCACGCAGGGCGGGCTCACCGCCCCACACAGACGCGGCGTTTAGGCCTTCACGCAGTCGGCAAAGTAGCGCTTGCGACCGTCGTCGCCCACCTCTTCCACCAGCCCGTGGATGTCGGTTTCGAAGCCTGGACATTGCACGTTGAACTCGCGCGCGAACTTCAGGTAGTCGACGATTTTCTTGTTGAAGACCTCGCCGGGAATCAGCAGCGGAATGCCTGGCGGGTATGGGGTCACCAGGCTGGTGGTGATGCGGCCTTCGAGTTCGTCGATCGGCACGCGCTCGGTGGTGCGGTGCGCAATATGGGCAAACGCGTCGCTGGGCTTCATGGCGGGCGTGAGGTCGCTCAGGTACATCTCGGTGGTGAGGCGCGCGATGTCGTACCGGGCGTAGAGCTGGTGCACGTGCTGGCACAGGTCGCTCAGGCCCATCTGCTCGTAGCGCGGGTACTTCTGGCAGAACTCCGGCAGGATGCGCCACATCGGCTGGTTCTTGGCGTAATCGTCTTTGAACTGCTGCAGCGCCGTCAGCAGTGTGTTCCACCGACCTTTGGTGATGCCGATGGTGAACAGAATGAAAAAGCTGTAGAGCCCGGTCTTTTCGACCACCACCCCGTGCTCGGCCAGGAACTTGGTGACGATGGAGGCGGGGATGCCGGTGGCTTCGAAGCGCCCGTCCAGATTCAGTCCGGGCGTGACGATGGTGGCCTTGATCGGGTCCAGCATGTTGAAGCCCGGCGCCATGTCGCCAAAGCCGTGCCAATCCTTGTGGGTCGCCTCCTCCGCACCGTCCGCGCTGGGTTTGCGGTTCAACACCCAGTCGCTGGGTTCGCCCATGTCCTCTTCGGCCAGATCGTCCGGTCCCCAGACCTGGAACCACCAGTCGTCCTTGCCGAATTCGGCTTCCACCTTGCGCATGGAACGCCGGAAATTCAGCGCCTCCATGATGCTTTCTTCCACCAGCGCGGTGCCACCGGGCGGCTCCATCATGGCGGCGGCCACATCACAGCTCGCGATGATGGCGTACTGCGGACTGGTGCTGGTGTGCATCAGGTAGGCCTCGTTGAAGAGGTGGCGGTCCAGTTTGACGTTTTGCGAGTCCTGCACCAGCACGTGGCTGGCCTGGCTCAAGCCCGCCAGCAGCTTGTGGATGGACTGCGTGGCATACACCACCGCTTGCTTGGGCCGCACCCGCCGCTTGCCCATGGCGTGGAAATTGCCATAGAACGGGTGGAAGGCGGCGTGCGGCAACCAGGCTTCGTCAAAGTGCAGGTTGTCCACATAGCCATCCAGCATGGTCTTGATGGTCTCGGTGTTGTAGAGCACGCCGTCGTAGGTCGATTGCGTGAGCGTCAACACCCTTGGCTGCACCGTGTCCGCGTCGCGGCCCGCCAGCAGCGGGTTGGCGCGGATCTTGGCCTTGATGGCGTCGACCTCGAACTCGCTTTGCGGAATAGGCCCGATGATGCCGTAGTGGTTGCGCGTGGGCTTGAGGAACACCGGGATGGCGCCGGTCATGATGATGCTGTGCAGCACCGATTTGTGGCAATTGCGGTCCACCACAACCACGTCACCCGGCGCCACGGTGTGGTGCCACACCATCTTGTTGCTGGTGCTGGTGCCGTTGGTGACAAAGAAGCAGTGGTCGGCATTGAAGATGCGGGCGGCGTTGCGCTCGCTGGCACCGATCGCGCCGTTGTGGTCCAGCAATTGGCCCAACTCTTCCACCGCATTGCAGACATCGGCACGCAGCATGTTTTCACCAAAAAATTGGTGGAACATCTGTCCCACCGGGCTTTTCAGAAACGCCACACCGCCAGAGTGGCCGGGACAGTGCCAGGAGTAGGAGCCGTCTTCCGCGTAGTCCAGCAAGGCTTTGAAAAACGGCGGCTGTATGCCTTCCAGATAGCTCTTGGCTTCGCGGATGATGTGGCGCGCCACGAACTCGGGCGTGTCCTCGAACATGTGGATGAAGCCATGCAGCTCGCGCAGAATGTCGTTCGGCAAGTGGCGGCTGGTCTTGGTTTCACCGTAGATGTAGATCGGTACATCGGAGTTTTTGCGCCGCACCTCGTTGATGAAGTTGCGCAGGTTCAGCACCACAGGGTCAACGTCGGGCCCATGGCTGAACTCTTCGTCGTCGATGGACAAAATGAAAGCACTGGCGCGGGACTGCTGCTGCGCGAACTGGGAAAGATCGCCGTAGCTGGTGACGCCCACCACCTCGAAGCCCTCGGTTTCAATCGCTTGTGCCAACGCCCGTATCCCAAGGCCCGAGGTGTTTTCCGAGCGAAAGTCTTCGTCGATGATGACAATCGGGAAACGGAATTTCATGGCGATCTCCAACCCGCGTGCGGGCCATCAGGTGAAAAGGAAGCAAAACAGGCGCGAAGTGTACGGAATTCATTCTGCATCACAGCGATCGGCCAGGCCTTTTGCCGCAGAATGTGGTGCGGTCCAGACATTCTTGGCCTCGACATCTTTTGTACACAGGAGCATGCATGGCGGAATCGACCATTTGGTGGTTGCTGGCTGGCGCCACCGTGGCGTTGGAACTTTTCACCGGCACCTTTTATTTGCTCATGCTCGCGCTGGGCATGGCGGTGGCGGCACTGGCCGCCCACCTGGGTCTGGGCATGCCGGCACAGCTGGTGACGGCCGCCGTGGTCGGCTCTGCTGCGGTGGTGGCCTGGTATCTGATCAAGAGGCGCCTGCCATCGGATCCGTCTGTGCGATCGCTGCGCAGTGTCAACCTCGACGTGGGCGAAATCATCCAGGTCGAAGAGTGGTTGGCCGATGGCACCGCCACCGTGAAGTACCGGGGTGCACAATGGACCGTCATCCAGCGTCCAGGCAATGCACCCACGCCGGGTGCCTACCGGGTGGCCGAGCTCGTGGGCAACCGCCTGCTGGTCGACAAAGTCTGATCGCAGCGCTCTAGGCTGCAACGGCAGGCAGGCCCAAGCCACCAACAAACTCAACCCCAGGACCCGTCCGCACTTGGAAAAGCGTGTGGAACGCCTCTGGAACTCCCTCCAACCTCAACGTACACACACCGCCATGGAAATCGCCATTCTTCTTTTTGTCATCGCCGCCATCTTCATCACCCGCTCCGTCAAGGTGGTGCCGCAGCAGAACGCCTGGGTGGTGGAGCGCCTGGGCAAGTACAACGCCGCGCTTGCACCGGGCCTGAACTTTCTGGTGCCCTTCATCGACAAAGTGGCCTACAAGCACAGCCTGAAGGAAATTCCGCTGGACGTGCCCAGCCAGGTCTGCATCACGCGCGACAACACCCAGTTGCAAGTCGACGGCATCCTGTATTTCCAGGTGACCGACCCCATGCGCGCCAGCTACGGTTCGTCCAACTACATCATGGCCGTGACCCAGCTAGCGCAAACCTCCTTGCGTTCGGTGATCGGCAAGCTGGAACTCGACAAGACTTTTGAAGAGCGCGACATCATCAACGCGCAGGTGGTGCAAGCCATCGACGAAGCCGCGCTGAACTGGGGTGTGAAAGTACTGCGCTACGAAATCAAAGACCTGACGCCCCCGAAAGAAATCCTGCACGCCATGCAGGCGCAGATCACCGCCGAGCGCGAAAAGCGCGCCCTGATCGCCGCTTCGGAAGGCCGTCGCCAAGAGCAGATCAACATCGCCACCGGCGAACGCGAGGCCTTCATTGCCCGTTCAGAAGGTGAAAAACAAGCCGCCATCAACGAAGCCCAGGGCGAGGCAGCAGCCATCACCGCCGTGGCAGACGCGACCGCCACGGCCATCGAACGCATCGCCGCAGCCATCCGCCAACCGGGTGGCGAACAAGCCGTGCAACTGAAAGTGGCCGAACGCGCCGTCGACGCCTATAGCAAGGTCGCCGCCGACGCCACCACCACCCTGATCGTGCCCGGCAACATGACCGAAGTGTCTGCCCTGATCGCGTCCGCCATGAAAATGGTCGGCACCAGCAAGCCCGCCTGAGCTTGGCGCGCACCGACCGAACGCACGGCAAGGCAAAGCGCATGGAAAAGACGGCGAAGAACGTATTGGGCGGCGACCTGGTGCCCTGCTCGTACGACCCCCTGACCGGTTTTTTGCGCGACGGGTGTTGCCACACAGGCCCTGAAGATGCGGGCGACCATGTGGTGTGCGCGCGGATGACGGAGGCTTTTTTTGGCTTTTCCTCGTCCAAAGGCAACGATTTGGTGACGCCCAAACCCGAATGGCGCTTTGCAGGACTCAAGCCAGGGGACCGCTGGTGCCTTTGTGTGCACCGCTGGATCGAGGCGCTGCAGGCGGGCGCCGCGCCACCCGTGGTGCTCCAGAGCACCCACGAGAACGCTTTGCAACATGTCTCCCTGAACACGCTGAAACAGCACGCCTGGGCGCCCGGAGAACGTTCAAGTCCGCCTCACTGAGGCACGCCACGAAGAATGCCGACCCCACCGCCTGCTACAATGCAGGGCTTCGCGGAGAGGTGGATGAGTGGTTTAAGTCGCACGCCTGGAAAGCGTGTGTGGGTTTATCCCCACCGCGGGTTCGAATCCCGCCCTCTCCGCCAGAACTTTGGTTTTTGACGTTCGCCGACGTTCAATATGACCACCTAAAAGCCTCGTTTTCCTAGGGAATCGGGGCTTTTTTGTTCCTGCGCGTTCGTCAGCGACCGCTTGCAGCCGGAAATTTTGGGGGGTATTGTTGGGGTACTGGGGCACTGAGTGAGGGGGTATCGCCCTTTCCAGGCCCGAGATGGAGCCCTCAGATGCCCCTCACCGACACCGCGATCAAGAAGCTCAAGCCCGCCGAAAAACCAGTCAAGGTGACAGACGAGCGCGGCCTGTACCTGCTTGTCAACCCGACCGGCTCTAAGCTGTGGCGCTGGAAGTACCGGTTTGAGGGGAAAGAAAAGGTGATGCCCTTTGGGCAATATCCCGATATTTCTCTGGCTCAGGCCAGGAACGCCCGGGAAGATGCCCGCAAGCTACTGGCCACCGGTGCCGACCCAATGGCCCTGCGCAAGACTCAAAAGGTTGCCAGACAGTTGGCGGTCGCGAACTCGTTTGCAGAGGTTGCGCGCCTCTGGTGGGCCAACTGGAAGGCCGCACGCAGCGACAGCCACGTCCTTTACGTGATGCGCCGCCTGGAG
>NZ_JBFJMY010000070.1:0-14028 GCF_041633695.1 Hydrogenophaga sp. | reverse complement strand
GGGCCTGTCGCCCCGCACCGTGGAAACGCACCGCGCCAATGTGTTCCACAAACTGCAGACCGAGTCGCTGGCGCAGCTGATCCGCCACTACGCCACCCTGGTGCACGAAGACGGCACTGCGTAGTTCTACGGAGGGCGGCGCGTAGGCGCCCGAATGGCGCTCTCGGCCCGCGTTTTTTAAAGTTCTCCCACGGTTGATCGAACCGCATTCTTTCCCGGAGAACCCCATGAAAACCTCTTTCAAAGCCGGCGCCATCGCCCTCCTGCTGGCCTCGCCCTTGCTCGCCACCCAGGCCCAGGCGCAAGCCGTGCTCACCGAAAAAACCCTGTCGGCCGCGCTGGCCACCCAGATCGCCACCGCCACCGTGGCCGCGTGCAGCGCCAAGGGTTACAACGTCGCGGCCACCGTGGTCGACCGCTCCGGCACCGTGCGCGCCGTGGTGCGCGCCGACAACGCCGGCCCGCACACCCTGGAAGCCAGCCGGCTCAAGGCCTTCACCTCGGCCTCCGCCAGGAACACCACCCTGGCCATGATGGAAGGTTCGCAAAAGAACCCCGGTGCGGCCAACCTGGGCCAGATTCCCGGCTTTCTGCTGCTGGGCGGTGGCGTACCGGTGAAAGTGGGCAACGAGGTGGTCGGCGCCCTGGGCGTGGGCGGAGCCCCCGGCGGCCACCTGGACGAGCAGTGCGCGGTGGCGGCCCTGGAGCAATTCCAGGACCAGCTGAAATAAGGACGGCTTGATGCCCACCCCCACCACCCGCACACCGAAGTGCCTGGCCTGGGTGCTGGCCGGCCTCTTGGTGGCGGCAGCGCCTCTGGCACAAAGCCAGGTCGCCCCCAGTGCTTCGCAAGTGGCGGCGTACCGGGGCCTGCACGCCGCAGCCCACCAGGGCAACGAAAAGCGCCTGCAGCGCCCGGCCACACCGGCGGAACTGAACGCCACCGACGACCACGGCCGAACGCCCCTGCACGTGGCCGCTTTCGCCCGGCAACGCGGCGCGATCCGCGCGCTGGCGCGCGCAGGCGCGGACCTGAACCAACTGGAAAACGACCGCTACGACGCGGTGACCATTGCCGCCGTGGCCGACGACGAAGAAACGCTGCGGGTGTTGCTGGAGCTGGGCGCCAACGCCGGGCAAACCACCAGCCGCTACGACGGCACGACCTTGATCGCCGCCGCCCACCTGGGGCACGACGGCGTGGTGCGGCAATTGATCGCCGCCGGTGCGCCGCTGGACCACGTGAACAACCTGCACTGGACGGCGGTGATCGAAGCCATCGTGCTGGGCGATGGCGGCACCCGCCACCAGGCCACGCTGCGGGCCCTGATCGACGCCGGTGCCCGGCTGTCGCTCACCGACCGGCAAGGCCAGACGCCGCTGCAACTGGCCCGCGCGCGCGGCTACACGGCCATGGTGCAAATGCTGGAAAAAGCGGGGGCGCCTTAGGTCTTAGGAGCCTGCGCGCCCGCAGGCCAACAAGTCCACCACCACAGCCACCGGCACCGCCTCGGGCATTTCCGCAACACCGTCCGCCACCACCAGCAATCGCACGGCGTGGTGGCTGGTGGAGGCGTGCGCAGCCAGCACGTTCAAGCAACGTGCCAACGCGTCGTTGGGCAAGCCCTCGGCCACCAGCAGCGTGGCGCGGCGCGCGCGAAACACGGCCAGGGCTTGCAAAGCGCTGGCACCGGGCAGCAGGTGGCCGCAGTCCCAGGGGTCGGTGTCGCGGCGGCGGCGCCACCATGCCAGGTCGTCCCGCTTCACCCGCAGGCGCAAGCCCAGGCCGGCCCACCGGCTACCGGCGGCGTCCAGCTGCTCGCTGCCGTCGAGCTGGCGGCACAAGGCGGCCACCAGCGCCAGGCGATCGGCGCGATCGCCCCCGGTCAGCACCGCCACGGAAAATTTTTGCGCCACCCGCGGCGCCAACCCAGGGCGCCAGAACGGGCTGCACGCCGGGCCTGCGCCCTCCAGACTCCAGGCCCGCAGCCGCTCCCAAGCGGCTGACACGCCGGGGTGGGACAGCTCGGCCAGCCCCGGCGCGGTGCTGGGTGGTGGCCGCATCACGGCCGCGTCGTAGCGCGCGATCAACACCGGGCCCACGCGCCGCGCCATTGGCCACGCCAGCAAAAACACGAACGCGGCCAATACCAAGCCCAGCACCCAGCCCGCCCAAGCGGGTCCGCCCAAACTGGACACCAGCGCCAACAACACCAGCGTCGCCACCCCGGCCATGCCCGCCGCAAGCAAGACGGTCGCGCTGCGGGCGGCCCAGACCTGCGCGCCGCTCACGGTGCTGCTCCCGGGTTCGGGTCCAACACTGTGGCCAGCTCCGCCAGCAGGCGGGCCCGCACCCGGTCCATGCCCCGGTAGACCCACACCGCGTCGCTCATGGACGCCAGTGCGGCGTGCAGGGCCTGCGCCCGCCCGGCCTGCACCGCCAGAACCTCGGTGAGCGGACACACCATGACGCGGATGAAAAACACAGCGCTGGTCAAATCGGGCAAGGGCAAGGTGGTCTGGCGTTCGACGCGGAAGAACACCTGGTCGAGCAGACGGCCGCTGGCGCCCGGTGCGTCGGCCGCACCCACCGCGTCGTCCCAGCGCAACCGCCGCTTGTGCGGGTGTTGCGCCAGCGCCGGGTCGGGCGAGAGCAGCCACACGTGCCGCAACATGGACGCCCGGCGAAACGCCAGGTCCACAATGCCGCTGGCGCCGGCCAACAGGCGCGCGTTGTCGGCCACCGGCGCGTGGATGGCCAAAAAGTCGCGGCCGAGTTTGTCGGCCGGGTCCCAGTTGGACGGGAAACACACCGACAGGAAACGGGCACACAGACCCGTGGCGCCTGCGCCCGTACCGTCTTGCAAAACCACAAAGTCTTCTTGCATGCCCAAAGTAAGCGCTTCGGCACTGGGCACCAGCTCCTGGCCGGTTTCGCGCCCATAAGCCTCGGCCACGGCCTTCAACACGGCCGGGTCGGCGTGGCCCAGGCCAGTGCGCTCGGGCTGCTCACGCAACACCTGCTGCTTGTGCTCGGCGTAGCGCGCCGCGAGCGCATCGCGCACAAACAAGGCATGGCCACCCTGGGCCAGATGCGCCAGCCCCGGTTGCATGCGAAACGGGCTGGCCACCGTCCAGGGCAGATCACGGGCTGGCGTCAGCGGCGGCCCGCTGGGTTTGCGGTGGGATGGGGTCAAAGGCTGCGGGCGAAGAACGCCGCCGTCATCGCAAGCCCAATGGCGATCACACCCACACGCACCCAAGACGCGGGCAAGCGCTTGGACCAGCGGGCACCAAAAAAGCCCCCGGCGGTGGCAGCGGCCATCATCAACACACCGGGTTGCCAGGCGATGGCACCGGCCAACACAAAAGCCGCCACCGACAACCACGACAAGACCAGCGAGTTCGCATTTTTCAAAGCGTTGACCACGTTGAGCCGGGACTCCCCGCCCACGCTGTACAGCGCCATCAACAAGATGCCCAGACCGCCGTTGAAGTAGCCGCCATACACGGCGGTGGCCAGCAAGGCCGGTTCGTGCCACTTCGGTGGAACATGTTCTTCGCGGTCGGCGTTGGCCGCACCCCGGGTGCGACGAGCGATCCACGGCCCGGCGGCGAACAACACGGTGGCAAACAGCAGCAGCCACGGCACCAGGCCAGAAAACAGGGTGGGTGGGGTGACCAGCAACAGCAGCGCACCGGCCACGCCGCCCGCCGCCGAAATCACCAGTTCGCGCCGCAAGCGCCGGGGCGGCAAGGCGCGCAGCTCGGACTTGAAGCCCAGGGTGCTGCCGAGATAGCCGGGGCTCACCGCCAATGCGCTGGTGGCGTTGGCCACGATGGGCGGTACACCGGTGAACACCAGGGCGGGAAAGGTGAGAAAGCTGCCACCACCGGCGATGGCGTTGAGCACACCGGCGGCGAACGCGGCAGCGGCCAGCAAAAGCGAAGTGGTCCAGACGTCCATGGGTTCGGTGCGGGGAGTGGCGGGGAAAGACCGGCGGCAAGACCGGAAGAGGCGGCGCGGACCGTGGCCGCCATTATCACCAGCGCCGCCTAGAATCAGGCCAACACCGCCACCCCAACCGCAAACCCGCTTGCCCTCCACCACCACCCACACCGATCCGCCCGTCTGCCCGCTGTATGTGGATCTGGACGGCACGCTCACACCGACCGATACGCTGTACGAGTCGGTGCTGCTGTTCGTGCGGCGCAACCCGCTGAACCTGTTGCGCCTGCTGTGGTGGCTGGGTCTGGGCAAGGCCGGGTTCAAGCAGCGCCTGGCCGAAGCGGTGCGCCCGCAACCGGACCGGCTGCCCTACCACGAGGCCTTTTTGCAATACCTGCGCGCCGAGCACGTGCGCGGGCGCCCGCTGATACTGGCCAGCGCCGCCGATGCGCGCATCGTGCAAGAGGTGGCCGCGCACCTCAAGCTGTTCGACGACTGCCTGGGCACCCAGGCGGCGGGCGGTGGCCCCAACCTCAGCCGCGCCCACAAACGCGCCGCCATCGAAGCCCACGCCAGGGCCAGCGGACACACGGCCTGGGCCTACGCCGGCAACAGCCGCGACGACTTGCTGGTCTGGCCGGGCAGCGCCCAGGCCGTGGTGGTGAACGCGCCACCCGCCGTGCTGGCAGCGGTGCGCCGCGAGCACCCGCAAGCCCTGGTGTTCGAACGCCAGCGGCTGCGGCCGCGCACCGTGCTCAAAGCCATCCGCATCACGCAGTGGGCCAAAAACGCGCTGTTGTTTGTGCCGCTGCTGGCCGCGCACTCGCTGGTGCCGCAGGCCTGGATCGCCGTGGCCACGGCCTTTGTGGCCTTTGGCCTGTGCGCCTCGGCCACTTATTTGTTCAACGACTTGATGGACCTGCCCAACGACCGGGTGCACCGCCTCAAGCGCCACCGGCCTCTGGCATCGGCGGCGCTCAGCATTCCGGCCGGTGTGCTGCTGGGGGCGGGCATGCTGGCCCTGGCCCTGGTGCTGGCACTGGCGGTGTCGGCGGGCTTTACCGCGATGTTGGTGCTGTACACCGCGCTCACGCTCAACTACTCGCTCTGGCTGAAGCGCCTGCCGCTGTTCGACGTTTTGCTGCTCTCGGCCCTGTACACCTTGCGCATTGGCTCGGGAGCGGTCGCGGCCGAGGTGGAGTTGTCGAGCTGGCTGCTGGCGATTTCGATCTTTCTGTTTCTGAGCCTGGCGCTCATCAAACGCTGCGCCGAACTCGAAGAGCTGGTGGAAGAACAAGACAGCGCAGCGCCTGGCCGGGGCTACCACCCCAGCGACCTGCCGGTGCTGCGTGGCATGGGCGTGAGCAGCGGCTTTCTGGCGGTGCTGGTGCTCACCTTGTACATCGACAGCCAGAACGGCAAAGCCTTGTACGCCGAACCCTTGTGGCTGTGGGCGGCAGCGCCCGTGGCCTTGTTGTGGATCATGCGCATCTGGTTCAAAACCGCGCGGCGCGAGCTGCACGGCGAAGACCCGCTGCAGTTTGCGCTCAAAGACCCGTTCAGCTGGGCCACGGTAGCGATCATGGCCGCCCTGGGCGCCATCGCCACACGCGGCCTGCCCTTTTGGACACCATGAAACCTGTTGCTCTGGGCCTGGCCCTGGTCTGTGTGCTGCTCTCGTCGCTGGCGCAGATCGCGATGAAACGCGGCATGTCGCCGCCCGCCGGTGCCGATGTGGGCGCCACCTACCTGCACGCGCTGGGCAGCCCCATGGTGTGGCTGGGTCTGGTGCTGTACGGCGTGAGCGCGGTGCTCTGGTTGTGGGTGCTCTCGCGCCTGCACGTGAGCGTGGCCTACCCGCTGGTGAGCCTGGGTTTTGTATTCACCCTGGCGGCGGGCGTGCTGTGGCTGGGCGAGCCGTTTTCGTGGCTGCGCGTGGCGGGCTGCACCCTGATCGTGCTGGGTGTAAGCCTGCTCGCGGTAGACGCCTAAAACCAGCACCACACCGTCGGCCTGGACCCACGCCCAGCCTGCCAACCCCTTCTTCGCAACCCACCCTCCGATGCAAGCCCCCGAGTTCTCCATCCACGGCGCGCGCCGCGTGTTCTGGATCACCTTCGTCCTGACGCTGTTGCTCAAGCTGGTACTGGCAGCGAATTTTCCTTTTTCCGGCGACGAGGCCTTCTTCTACCAATGGGGCGTGTTCCCGGCCTGGGGCTATTCGGACCACCCGCCCATGGTGGGCTGGCTGCTGGCCGTGCTGCGCCAGATCAGCGAACACCCGCTGGCGCTGCGCTCCTTCACGCTGCTGCTCACCAGCTTCATCGGCCTGGGTCTGGTGGACCTGCTGATGCGCTGGCTGCCCGCCGAACGCGAGCCCGCCGCCTGGATGGCGGGTGCGGTCTACCTGGCCATGCCGTGGTCGTGGATGTTCATCCTGGTGACCACCGACACGCCGCTGATCTTTTTCATGGCGCTGTCGGCCTGGGCCTATCTGCGGGCCAGTGCCTGCCCGGGGCGCGGCATCGGCTGGTACGCCTTGGCCGGGCTGTTTGTAGGCCTGGGTTTTCTTTCCAAATACTTTGCCGCCCTGCTCGGCCTGGCCTATGCCGCGCACATCCTGGGCTGGCGGCGCGAGCGCTGGTGGGCGCTGCTGCTCATGCTGGTGCTGGCCGCGCCCTCCATCGGCATCAACCTGGGCTTCAACGCCACGCACGGCTGGGCCAATGTGATGTTCAACATCTTCAACCGCAACGAAGGCTCGCACTGGTCGTTCCAGACCTTCGCGGTCTACGCCGGCATGACGGCGTATCTGCTCACGCCCTGGCTGCTGTGGGCCGGCCTGCGTGCACGCCGACCCGACGCGGTGAACCCCCAGGTCTTGCAAGCGGTGGCGGTGTTGTGGCTGTTCCCGCTGCTGGTGTTCGCTGTGCTCAGCACCCGCCGCACCGTGGGCCTGCACTGGGTGCTGGGCTTTGTGCCCTTGTTCGTGCTGTGGGTCGGCCTGCGGGTGGACGCGCGCGCGCTGCGCCGCAGCCTGAACTGGACCCTGGTGCTCTCGCTGCCGCATCTGCTGGCGGTGGCGGCCATTGTCTGGATGCCCTTGTCGGTCTGGCAGCACACCCAGTTGTTCGACAAAGCGGTGTTCCTGCGCGAGGCCCCGGCCATCGTGCGTGCGCTGGAACAAGACCTGCCGCCCGGTACCGCCTTGATGGCGCGCAAATACAGCCCGGCGGCGATGCTGGCTTTCCACCACCACCGCTATGTGCCGGTGTTCGGCGTGGGCCGCCACCACGCGCGGCAAGACGACCAGATCATCGACTTCCGGAGCTACGACGGGCACAACCTGCGCATCTTCGACTTTGAAGCACCCGATCTCGCCGACTTCACGCCCTATTTCGAGCGCGTGAGCGTGCGGCGTTTTGAGGTGGCGGGCGTGGACTACTACGCGGTGGACGGCCAGGGCTTTCGCTTCCAACCCTACCGCGACACGGTGCTGGCCGACATTGCCCGCGAATTCCACGACGTGCCGTCCTGGCTGCCGCTGCTGGGCAGCCCGTTTTGCGAACGCTACGGCTTTGCAGACTGCTCGCCGGGCCGCAAGCCCTGAGTTCTGCGACTGCGCGGGTGCCGCTCAAGCCACCGCGAACGGCACGCGCTGTGCCACCGCGCACAGCAGCTCGTAAGAAATGGTGCCTGCCGCCGCCGCCACCTCGTCCGCCGGCAAGACCGTGCCGGTCGCGGCCCGGCCCCACAGCACCACCTCGGTGCCGATGCCCACGGCCACGCCAGCACCATCCAGCGGCGCCAGGTCGACCGTGATCATGTCCATGCTGACCCGCCCCACGACCCGGGTGCGCACGCCCGCCACCAGCACCGGCGTGCCGTTGGGTGCATGGCGCGGGTAGCCATCGGCATAGCCGCAGGCCACCACACCCACGCGCATCGGCCGGTCGGCGGTGAAGGCCGAGCCGTAGCCCACGGTGTCGCCGGCTTGCAGAGCCTGCACACCGATCAATCGGCTCGACAAGCTCATGGCCGGTTGCAAGTCCCAGCCCGCCGAGGTGTTTTGCGGGTGGTCGGGTGCGCCGCCGTAGAGCGCAATGCCTTCGCGCACCCAGTCGGCCGCCAAGGTCTGCACGCCCTGCCCTTGCAACGGGGTTTGCGCGTGGCGCAACAGGGCGGCGCTGTTGCACAGGCTGCGCTCGCCACAAAGGTCGGCGGTGGCGGCTTCAAACGCCGCCTGTTGGTGGGCGATGCCGCGCGCACCGTCGGCGTCGCTGAAGTGCGTCATGAGCGAAATCTCTTCCACCTGGGGCAGGGCGTTGAGCCGCGCCCAGGCGGCGCGGAACGCAGTGGGCGTGAAGCCGAGCCGGTTCATGCCGCTGTTGAGCTTGAGAAAAACGCGCTGCGGCGCATGGGCCTTGTGCGCCGCCAACCAGTCCAGCTGTTCGGTGCAATGCACCGTGTGCCACAAATCCAGGCGCGAACACAGCTCCAGGTCGCGCGGCTCGAACACGCCTTCCAGCAACAAAATCGGGCCGCGCCAGCCCAAGGCCCGCACCCGCTCGGCCTCGAGCAGGTCCAGCAGCGCAAAGCCGTCGGCGCCGCGCAGGGCTTCAAACACGCGTTCGATGCCGTGGCCGTAGGCGTTGGCCTTGACCACCGCCCAGACGCGGGCATCGGGAGCGCAAGCGCGGGCACGCTGCAAGTTGTGGCGCAGTGCATCCAGGTGCACGGTGGCAAGAATGGGACGGGGCATGGCGGGCAGCGACAATGGCCGTTGGAGCGGCAAACACAGGACTCAAAACCGGAACAACCGTGAAGCATGCACCACGGGCTTAAGAGGTGGCGTGCTATAACCCGGCTTCCTTGGAGACGGTTGGTCGACTTTCGCATAAAAAGCTGCCTCGGCATCGATCACCGATATTCGGTGGCTGGTTCGGGCACACAAAATCATCCCCATGAAGCGCGGCTTCTACACCATCATGACAGCGCAGTTTTTCAGCTCGCTGGCAGACAACGCGTTGTTCGTCGCCGCCATTGCGCTCCTGCGTTCGCACGGGGCGCCCGAATGGCAAAGCGCCGCGCTGGTGCCCCTGTTCGCCTTGTTCTATGTGGTGTTGGCGCCTTTTGTCGGCGCTTACGCCGACGCCAAGCCCAAGGGGCATGTGATGTTCATCAGCAACGCCATCAAGATCGGTGGTTGCCTGCTGATGCTGCTGGGCGTGCACCCGCTGCTGGCCTACACGCTGGTGGGTCTGGGCGCGGCGGCGTATTCGCCCGCCAAATACGGCATCCTCACCGAGCTGCTGCCGCCCTCGCAGCTGGTCAAGGCCAACGGCTGGATCGAGGGCCTGACCATCTCCTCCATCATCCTGGGCGTGCTGCTGGGCGGGCAGTTGATCGCGCCCTGGGCCTCGCACCGCCTGCTGGCCCTGGGCCTGCCGGGGCTGCACAGCCCCGCCGACGCGGCCATCGCCATGCTGGTGCTGGTCTATGCGGTGGCCGCCTGGTTCAACACCCGCATCCCCTTGACGGGCGTCACGCCCCGGCCCATGCCGAAGAATCCGCTCGCCCTGCTGCCCGATTTCTGGCGCTGCAACAACCGGCTCTGGCGCGACCACCTGGGCCAGATCTCGCTGGCCACCACCACCTTATTCTGGGGTGTTTCGGGCAACCTGCGCTACATCGTGCTGGCCTGGGCCGGCGTGGCGCTGGGCTACAGCACCACCGAAGCTTCTTCCCTGGTTGGCGTGGTGGCCCTGGGCACGGCCGTGGGGGCGGTGGTGGCATCCATGCGCATGCGGCTGGACCAGGCCACCCGCGTGATGCCCCTGGGCATTGCCATGGGCGTGCTGGTGATTCTGATGAACTTCATCGACAACGTCTGGGTGGCCGCACCCTTTCTGGTGCTGCTGGGCGGCCTGGGTGGTTTTCTGGTGGTGCCCATGAACGCCTTGCTGCAACACCGTGGCCACAACCTCATGGGCGCGGGCCGCTCGATCGCGGTGCAAAACTTCAACGAACAAGCCTGCATCTTGTTGCTCGGCGCGCTCTACAGCCTGTCCACCAGCATGGGCTTGTCGGCCTTTCTGGCCATCACCGCGTTTGGCCTGGTGGTCTCCAGCATGATGTGGCTGATCGGTCTGTGGCACCGCAGCAACCTGCGCAAACACCCGCACGAGCTGGAGCGCCTGATGGAGATCGCCCGGCGCGACGACTTGCACGGGTGAGGGTGGCCCACCCCGCGCCGGGCTTGCAGAGCCCGTCACCCCCTCATGGGGGCAACGCTGGCAGACCGGCCAAGCCGGATCTGCGGCGTTCCGGACCGACTCCCCCTCCGGCGCACGTGTCTTATTCGAGAAACACCGTGGAACCGGCTTGGCCGGGCCACAGGTGTTGCCCCCTTGAGGGGGTGACGCCGCAGGCGGCGCGGGGGTGTTCTCTAGAACCCCACGTTGGTGGCTTCGAACCCGTCCAGGTTCACCAGCCGGTGCTTCTCCAGCACCTTGTACAACTCGGCTTCACCCACCGAACGGGTCAGGTAGGCGTCGCTGCCGGCCAGGCTGGCCTTGATCCGGTCCATGCTGCCAGCGGCGGCGGCGAACATCACCACCACCGGCGATTGGCCATTGAGCAAGCGGCCCTGCTTGGCGTTGCGGCACACCTGGTAGGCGTCCGGCTCACCGGTGAGCCGATCGATCACCACCAAGCGGTACACGTGGGCCTTGAGCATGGCCACCGCCTGCTTGGAATCGCGCGACCAGTCGATGTTGAGCCCATAGCGTTTGAAACGTTTGTGCAGGATGCGGCCCTCCACCAGACTTTCCGCCACCAGCAACATGTCCCCGTGCGGCAGCTCGGGCACGTCCGCGCTGCTGCGGGTCTGACCCAAGCGCGAGCGCTGCGCCCTGGGGCCAGCGGCGGGCGGTGTGGACGGCGGCATGGGCAGTTCGTCCAGGCCACCAAAATCGGTCACACCCATGACGCCAACCCGCGCCTGCTGGCGTGAACTGGACTGCGGCGGCGGTGCGCTGCGCTCGGCCAGCTCTGCGGCAGCGGCAGCAGCTGGCCTGTGGTCTTCCATCGGCCGGGTGGGCGGGAATTCGGTATCCCCAGACTTGCGCCGCCCGCCGCCCTTGGGCTTCAGCAGCGGCAAATGCTGGCTGTTGAACGGCTCGGTGGCCGCAAAGCCGCGATCGGCGCCTTGGCGCGCGGCCACCGGCGGGGCGTAGGGGTCTTCGCGCGAGGCGGGAGCCGAGGGCACGCTGGCCTGCGCGCCGCCCATGCCCACCAAGGCGTCCAACGCCGCCAACACGCCCACCAGCCGCACCGGCTTGCGCTGCAAAGGCCAGCCGGTGCCGGCGTCGGAGTTGCCCACCAGCAAGACGCGGCCGGGCAATTCCGCATAACGCACCAAATGCACGGCCTGCATGTTGTCGGCGTTGACGATCAGCAGCTGGGCGTCCAGCACTTCGTCCTGCACCAAGTAACTGGGCGGACGGCGGGCGGCGAGGCGAAAAAACGACTCGAAGGTGGTCGCCTCCTGCTGGGCAAAGCCCACCAATGCCATGGTGTATGAATTGGCCATTTCTTTATTGTCCTGTTCGAAGCCTGTCGCCGTACCCGGCACGCATAACGCATTCAATCACTGGATGCGGTTCTTGTGCACAATGCATGCGCACACTGACGCTACGGTGACACCGGCTGTGACGCATTGCCCGCCGGATCGTCGGCCACGCCACGAACCCGACGACAAGCCCATCTCTCTCACCCTTGCGGAGTCACAACATGTCCAGCGTATACGATTTTGAAGCCCTTTCCATCGATGGCCTGCCGGTGTCGCTCGACCAATTTCGCGGCAAAGCCCTGTTGATTGTCAACACCGCCAGCGCCTGCGGCTTCACGCCCCAGTTCGGTGGCCTGGAAAAACTGCACCAAACTTATGGTGCCCGTGGTCTGGTGGTGCTGGGTTTTCCCTGCAACCAGTTTGGCAGCCAGGACGCGGGCACCAACGCAGAAATAGCGGTGTTTTGCGAGCGCAATTTCGGCGTGACTTTCCCCATGATGGAAAAAATCGAGGTCAACGGGGATGGCGCCCACCCCTTGTACCGCTGGCTCAGCGCCGAAGCACCCGGTTTGCTGGGCAGCAAAGCCATCAAGTGGAACTTCACCAAGTTCCTGGTGGGCAAAGATGGCCAGGTGCTCAAGCGCTACGCGCCGCAGGACGCGCCGGAAAAGCTGTCCGGCGACATCGAGGCCGCACTGGCCGCCTAAGCGTCCGAAGCCGGTGCCGCGCAGAGACCGGCCTGGCGCTCCGCTTCCACGTGGCGCAGCAAGTCCTGCAAGGTGCGCCCGGGCTCGTCGGCAAAACGGGTGTCCAGCACCTGCAGCTGGTCGATGCGATCGACCCGAAAACTTCTGAAATCGCGCCGGGTCTCGCACCAGGCGCCCAGGGTCCAGACGCGGCCCCAGTAAAAGCAGCCCAGTGGCCGCAGCACGCGCTGGCTGCGTTGCTCGCTCGCATCGCGGTAGCGCACCTCCAGTTTGCACCGGGCCTGTGCCGCCTCGCGCAGCGTCTGCAGGCGTTGCGCCACCGCCGCATCCAGGCCCACGGGCGGCACCACCAGCGCCATGCCCTGGACCTGGGAGCGCAGGCTGGCGGGCAAGACCGAAACCACACGCGAAAAGGCGTCGCCCGCGGCGCGCGCCATGGCCGGGTCCAGCCACTGTTGGGCCATGCGGGTGGCGGCGGCCAGGGCCATGGCTTCTTCCTGCGTGAACATCAGGGGCGGCAACTCAAAACCCCGGCCCATGCGGTAGCCCACGCCCGCCTCGCCCTCGATCGGTACGCCCTGCTGCTGCAGATCCGCCACGTCGCGGTACACCGTGCGCAAAGACACCTCCAGGCGCTGCGCCAGCCAGGCGGCGGTGGACAGGCGCCGGCCGCGGATCAGTTGGACCAGGGTGAAGAGGCGGTCGGCGCGGCGCATACAACGGGCAAACGCCTCAAGCCACCGGCGCCAGCCGCAGCCGCCGACGTTCTTCGTCCGAGACGGTGACAGGCACGGCCACCGGCGTGTTCGCCGCGCTGAAAAAAGGCGTGCGCTTGTAGCGCCCCGACAGGCGGCTGCCAATGAGCGCGCTCACCGCGCGGAACATCAGCCCCGCCATGCCGCGCTCCTGGGGTTTGGGTTCGCCCAGCGCGCTGGCCGTGCTCACCCAGGCCCGCACCGGCCCGAAGTCGGGCTCCAGGGGCGCCGAAGCCAGACAGCTGTGCACCAGCCCCACAAAGGGCACGCCCCGGCTGCTCATGGTGTTGCCCAGCGGTGTGCGGCAACAGGCCGCGTACCAGCGCAACATGCCTTTCTCCGACAAGCGCATCACCGCCAGGTGTTCCTGGCCCTGGCTGAAGCGGACCCGATCGGGCGCGGTCTGCACAATTTCGGTGCCGCCTTGGGCGTCCAGCACCCGGTCGGGCTGTCCCAGAAACCGGGCAAAGGCCTGGCAATCGCGGCAATAGCAGATCAGCCGGTTGCCGCTGCCGATCAAGGCAACGCTGCCCTGCAGCGCACCGCATCGGCATGCCAGGGGATGGGTAGAAGGCGTGTGCAAGATATCTCCAGCCAAAAAATGGGGACCGCCGCCACGTCGGGCGCACGGTCCGGGTGCAAAACGGCCTGTCAGATGTTATCCAGCGCCAGGGCTGCGCTGTCAACCCGCATGGCCCGGGCGATGAGCCGCATATCGGCAGGTGGAATCTGAAACAGGCCAAAGCGAAACGGGTAACCCCAGCGTTCGCGGTTTTCCACAAACTGCAAACGGTCCAGCAGCGGTGTGATGGGCGCGGCCTGCGCCGACACATAGGCCACATCGCGGCGGAAGGGCACAAAGCCCCCGCCCATGTCCACCGGGTATGGCTCACCAGGGGCCACCCGCCCCAGGCTGACAAAACTCTGCAGCCGGTCTTTGCCGCCCATGGTCTGGGCCGGTGCGTAGTAAACCACCCAGTCGCCCGAACACACGCGGGCCAGGGGCGCGCGCTTGCCATGGCAGACCTGCATGAAGCCCGTGGG
>NZ_JBFJMY010000069.1:0-14051 GCF_041633695.1 Hydrogenophaga sp. | reverse complement strand
GGTGCCACGGTGATCCCCATGCCGGGCCGTCAACCGGGCACCGAACACAAAGTCGACCTGGCCGCGATGCTGCTGGATCTGGGTCGGCGCGAGGTCAACGAATTGCATGTCGAAGCCGGCCACAAGCTCAACGGCTCGTTCATCCGCGAGGGGCTGGCGGACGAATTGCTGGTGTACCTGGCGCCGAAACTGTTGGGCCCAGGCAGTGCCTTGGCGAACTTTGGCCCTTTGGCGTCGCTGGATCAGGGCTTGGCATTGCGGTTTGAAACGGTCGATCTCGTCGGCCCGGACCTGCGGATTCGGGCCCGTGTGAGTGGACGGGACGCTTTTTTGCACCCCTGACGCCCTGCTCGCCCGGGGGACACCGGTTTCCCTGCGAAAATAGCGCATGTTTACCGGAATCATCACCGGCGTGGGGCGGATCGCCGCCCTCCACGACCTGGGCAGCTCTTTGGACCACGGCAAGCGTCTCACCATCGAGGCGCCGCCGGGCTACCTCGACGACGTGGGCCTGGGCGACAGCATCGCGCTCAACGGCGCTTGCATGACGGTCACTTCGCTGGATCTGCCCCAGCAGCACTTCACCATCGACATTTCCGCCGAATCCCTGGCCCGTACCAGCGGCCTCGCACAGACCGGTGCGCGCCTCAACCTGGAAAAGGCCCTGCGCGCCCACGACCGGCTGGGCGGACACATCGTGTCGGGTCATGTGGACGGCATCGGCCGGGTCACCCGCTTTGCCCAGGTCGGTGAAAGCTGGGAGCTGCGCGTGATGGCGCCGCCCGAACTGGGCAAGTACCTGGCCTACAAGGGCTCCATCACGGTCAATGGCGTGAGCCTCACCGTCAACCAGATTCATGACAGCAGCAGCGGCTGCGAGTTCAGCATCAACCTGATTCCCCACACGGTGGACAACACCGCCTTGGGTCAGTTGGCCGCCAACAGCGTGGTCAACCTGGAAATCGACACCGTCGCGCGCTATGTCGAGCGCATGCTCAGCGCAGGCCTTCAGCCCGCCAAGGAAACCCCATGACCACGCTTCCCACCACCGCCGCAGCCGCGACATCCCACGTCGCTCCGGTCCCCATCTCCCCGGTCGAAGCCATCGTCGCCGACATGCGTGCCGGTCGCATGGTGATTCTGGTGGACGAAGAAGACCGCGAGAACGAAGGCGACCTGGTCCTGGCTTCCGACCATGTCACCGCCGATGCGATCAACTTCATGGCGCGTTTCGGGCGTGGCCTGATCTGCCTCACGCTGTCGCGCGAACGCTGTGAACGCCTGCGGTTGCCGCCCATGGTGGCCCGCAATGGCGATAAAAAGGGCACCGCCTTCACCGCCTCCATCGAAGCCGCCGAAGGCGTGACCACCGGCATCTCGGCGGCCGACCGCGCCCGCACGGTGCAAGCCGCCGTGGCGCCCCTCGCCAAACCCGAGGATCTGGTGCAGCCCGGTCACATCTTCCCGCTGCAGGCGGTGGACGGTGGCGTGCTCATGCGCGCAGGCCACACCGAAGCCGGCTGCGATCTGGCCACCATGGCCGGGTGTTCGCCATCGTCGGTGATTTGCGAAATCATGAAAGACGACGGCACCATGGCGCGCCTGCCCGATTTGCAGATCTTCGCCGCCGAACACGGCCTGAAGATCGGCACCATCGCCGACCTGATCGAATACCGCAGCCGCACCGAAACCTTGGTGCAAAAACTGGGCACACGCGTGCTCAACACCGCCTTTGGCGAATTCAGCGCCACCGCCTTTCGCGACCAACCCAGCGGCGCCTTGCACCTGGCTCTGGTCAAGGGCCAATGGGGCGCCGACGACAGC
Source organism: Hydrogenophaga sp. (assembly GCF_041633695.1). Classification (GTDB taxonomy): domain Bacteria; phylum Pseudomonadota; class Gammaproteobacteria; order Burkholderiales; family Burkholderiaceae_C; genus Hydrogenophaga. Next base: position 12,227 of record NZ_JBFJMY010000069.1, on the reverse strand, counting down.
GTGGCGGTGCGGGTGCACGAGCCGCTGTCGGTGCTGGACGCGCTCGAAGTCGGCCGCTCCATGCACTCCTGGAGCTTGGAGGCCAGCCTGCGACACCTGCAAGAAGCCGGTGCCGGCGTGGCCGTGCTGCTCAACTGCGGCGAAACCGCCGAGCAGTTGCTGGCCCAGTTCGAAGGCACCGCACGCTCGGCACAGGCGCCCGAGCGCGGCCGCATGGATTTGCGCACCTATGGCGTGGGCGCGCAGATTTTGCGCGAATGCGGCGTGCACAAAATGCAGCTCATGGGCAACCCGCGCCGCATGCCCAGCATGGCAGGCTACGGCCTCGAAATCACCGGCTTCGTCGACCGCAAGGTTTGAGCCACCACCTCCCACCGCAACCAGAACGGAACCCACATGTTCGGCGCTGACAAAGGCACTCCCAACCTCCTCGATGGCAAAGACCTTGCCATCGGCATCGTGCAGGCGCGCTTCAACGAGCCCGTCACGGACGCACTCTTCCAAGCCTGCCACGCCGAGCTCCTGAGTCTGGGCGTGCAAGAAAAAAACATCACCCATGTCAAGGTGCCCGGCGCGCTCGAGGTGTCCACCGCCTTGCAGGCCATGGCCGAACGCGACGACTTTGATGCGCTGATCGCGCTGGGCTGCATCATCCGTGGCGAAACCTACCACTTTGAACTGGTGGCCAACGAGTCCGGCGCCGGCGTCACCCGCCTCTCGCTGGACTACCAGGTCCCGATTGCCAACGCCATTCTCACCACCGAGAACCTGGAACAAGCCGTGGCGCGCCAGGAAGACAAGGGCCGCGATGCCGCGCGCGTGGCCGTCGAGATGGCCCACGTGCTTGAACAGATTGGATGACATGACCACCGCCCCCAAAGTAGACAACACCAAACCCCACAAAGCGGTCAGCGGCTCCACCGGTCGCAAGGCGGCCGACAAATCGGCCCGCACCCGCGCACGCGAATTCGCCTTGCAAGCGCTCTACCAACACATGGTGGGCCGCAACCCGGTTGGCGACATCGACACCTTCACCCGCGACCTCAGCGGCTTCCACAAGGCCGACAGCGTGCACTACGACGCCTTGCTGCACGGCAGCATCGCGCAGGCCGACGCGCTGGACGCGCTGATCACGCCGTTTCTCGACCGGCCGCTGGTCGAGCTCTCGCCCATCGAGCGCGGCGTCTTGTGGATCGGTGGCTACGAGTTCCAGCACTGTCTGGACGTGCCCTGGCGCGTGGTCATCAACGAATGCATCGAGCTGGCCAAATCCTTTGGCGGCACCGATGGCCACAAGTATGTGAACGGCGTGCTGCACCAGCTGGCCTCGACCCTGCGTCCAGCCGAAGTGGCCGCGTCACCCGCGCCGAAAGCAGCGCGAAGCACCACCGCCCAGCACCCGACGCCGCCGGACGACACGGTCTGAACCGGCATGCGGATCGCGCAAAGGGCCCAGCGGGTCCAACCCTTTTATGTGATGGAGGTCGCCAAGGCGGCCGCCGATCTGGCGGCCCAGGCCGGGCCGCAAGACCGGTCCATGATTTACCTCAACATCGGGGAACCCGACTTCACCGCGCCACCGCTGGTGCAGCAAGCGGCACAACGCGCCATTCAAGCCGGGCGCAGCCAGTACACCCAGGCCACCGGCTTGCCGGCGCTGCGCCGCGCCATCAGCGGCTGGTACGGCACGCGCTTCGGGTTGGACATAGCCCCCGCCCGCATCGTGGTCACGGCGGGCGCGTCAGCGGCCTTGCAGCTGGCCTGCCTTGCGCTGGTCGAGGCCGGTGACGAGATCCTGATGCCCGACCCCAGCTACCCCTGCAACCGGCAGTTTGTGCAGGCTGCCGAGGGGCGTGCCGTGCTGCTCCCCTGCGGTCCTGCCGAGCGCTTCCAGCTCAGCGCCGCCCAAGTGCAGCAGGCCTGGGAACCGGCCACGCGCGGCGTGTTGCTGGCCTCGCCCTCCAACCCCACGGGCACGTCGATCGCCCGCAGTGAGCTGGAGGCCATTGCCCGCTTGGTGCGCGAACGCCAAGGCATCACCCTGGTGGATGAGATCTACCTGGGCCTGGGTTTTGACGACGCCTACGGACACAGCGCGCTGGGTCTGCCCGATGGGCTGGGCGAGCAGGTCATCAGCATCAACAGCTTCTCCAAGTACTTCAACATGACCGGCTGGCGCCTGGGCTGGCTGGTGCTGCCGCCCGCCTTGGTGCCGGTGGTGGAGCGGCTGGCGCAAAACCTGTTCATCTGCCCCAGCACCATTGCCCAGCACGCCGCGCTCGCCTGCTTCGAAGCCGAAAGCCTGGCCGAATACGAGCGCCGCCGTGCCGAATTCAGGGCCCGCCGGGACTATTTCATTCCTGAACTCAACCGCCTGGGGCTGACCGTGCCGGTGCAACCCGACGGCGCCTTCTACGCCTGGGCCGATGTGTCCCAGCTGTGCGCGCGCTGGGGCATCCCCCCGCAGGGCGCCGAACCCGACCAGGGCGGTAGCTGGGCGCTTTCGTTCGAGCTGATGCGCCGCTGCCAACTCGCCACCACCCCGGGGCGCGACTTCGGCGTGGCCGAGCCCGGGCGCTACCTGCGCTTTTCCACCGCCAACGCCATGGAGCAGCTGCGCGAGGCCGTGGCCCGACTGGAGCAGGCCCTGTGAAGCTGGCCAGCGGCGCGCTGGACGCGGCGAGCGCCACCTTCACCTGGCCGTTGCGGGTGTACTGGGAGGACACCGACGCCGGCGGCATCGTCTTCTATGCCAACTACCTCAAATTCTTTGAGCGCGCGCGCACCGAATGGCTACGCACGCTGGGTGTTGAGCAACAGCGCTTGCGCGAGGAAGCGGGCGGCATGTTCGTCGCCACCGACACGCAGCTGAAATACCACCGCCCTGCCCGCCTGGACGATTTTCTTTTGGTTACGGCACAAGTGGTCGATGTCGGTCGGGCCTCGCTTACCATTGACCAGAAGGCCTTTTTGCCGACCGCTGCCAGCGAGCTGAACCCGGTGTTGCTCTGCGAAGGCCAGATCCGCATCGGCTGGGTCGATGCGCTGACGCTGCGGCCCCAGCGCATACCCGCTCCCATCCTGCACGCGCTGACCGCTCATCCAGCGTGACGACGGCGCGGAACCCTTTGCCTTCTTGCCACTCCGAATGAAATGACCGAAACCATGACCCAAGATTTGTCCATCGTCCAGTTGATGCTGAATGCGAGCTTCGTGGTTCAGGCTGTGGTGGCCTTGCTGGTGGTGGTATCGGTGGTCAGTTGGGCCGCCATCTTCCGCAAGACCTTTGCACTCAAGCGCGTGCGCGCCCACAACGAAGACTTTGAGCGCGAATTCTGGTCCGGCTCCAACCTCAACGAGCTCTATGCCGCAGCGGCCCAGAGCGCACGCCACGGCGGGCCCATGGAACGGATTTTTGCCAGCGGCATGCGCGAATACCAAAAACTGCGCGAGCGCCGCATCAGCGACCACGGCGCTTTGCTGGACGGCGCGCGCCGCGCCATGCGGGCCGCCTTCCAGCGCGAACTCGACGCGCTGGAAACCAATCTGTCGTTCCTCGCATCGGTCGGTTCGGTGTCGCCCTATGTGGGCCTGTTCGGAACCGTCTGGGGCATCATGCACGCCTTCACCGGTTTGGCCGCACTCACGCAGGTGACGCTGGCCACCGTGGCACCCGGCATTGCCGAAGCCCTGGTGGCCACGGCAATCGGTTTGTTTGCCGCCATTCCTGCGGTGGTGGCCTACAACCGCTTTGCGCACGACATCGACCGCGTGGCCACCCGCATGGAAACCTTCATGGAAGAGTTCTCCAACATCCTGCACCGCAACATCGGCGGGCCAGCCAGCGCCGTTTCGACGACCACGTATTGAACGCCGCCCACACACCGCCAGCCCTGAGGAGGATACAAACATGCCCGCAGTGAGTTCACGAGGCCGGGGGCGCCGCACCATCAGCGAAATCAACATGGTGCCCTTCATCGACGTGATGCTGGTGCTGCTGATCATCTTCATGGTCACCGCACCGTTGATCTCGCCCAGCCAGATCAACCTGCCCAGCGTCGGGCAGGCGGCGCGCCAGCCCGATCGCTACGTGCAAGTGGTCATCGACAAGAGCGGCCAGTTGAAAGTGCACGAAGGCAAATCCGATACCGGTGCCCGCTTTGTCGGCCTGGCCGACCTGCCCGCCCGTATTCAGCAGTTGCAAGGCGCCGCTGGCGCGGCCAACCCCGCCAATGCCATGCCCGTGGTCATCAGCGCCGACAAAGGCGTGCAATACGAAGCCGTGGTCAAAGTCATGGACACCTTGAACCAGGCCGGTGTGACCCGCGTGGGTCTTTCGGTGCAGGCCAGCCGTTGAACCACGTGCGCCGTCATTTGCCAGGAGTCCCCAGCTGAGCCCGTCCATGTACCCCACGGCCGATCACCTCGATCTGGCCCCTCCCCGACAGGGGCGCTGGCTGGGGCCGGTGGGGCTGGCGCTGATCGCGCATGGGCTGCTGATTCTTGCGCTCACCTGGGGTGTGGGCTGGCAGCGCGACGCGCCACCGGCGGTTTTCGAGGCCGAGATCTGGTCCCAACTGCCCCAGCAGGCCGCTCCGCGCGCGGTTGAGCCCCCGCCTCGCCCTCCGACACCACCGGCGCCCGAACCCCCACCCAAACCCCAGCCGGTGGTCAAACCCCCGCCGCCACCGGCGCCCAGCGCCGCCGATATCGCCACAGAACAAGCCAAGCGCAAGGCCGAGGCAGACAAGTTGCGCCGAGAGCAGCTGGAGCGCGAGCAAAAACTGGCCGAGAAACGGGCGGCAGAAAAAGCCGCTGCCGAAAAACGGGCCGCCGCCGAAAAGCAGCGCAAGCTCGAAGCCGACCAGCTGGCCAAACAAGTGGCGGAAGAGAAACGCCGCGAGCAGGCGCGCAAGGACCAGATTGCCCGCATGCTCGGCCAGGCCGGTGCCACTGGCGGCGCACAGTCCACCGGGACGGCGCAGCGCTCCAGCGGCACATCACCCGGTTATGCGGGCCGGATCGCCGCGCGCATCAAGGCCAACGTGGTGTTCACCGAAGCCCTGCCGGGCAACCCGCGCGCCGAAGTGGAAGTAACCACCCTGCCCGATGGCAGCATCGCGAAGCGCCGCATTGTCAAAAGCAGCGGCAGCCCCGAATGGGACGAAGCGGTGCTGCGCGCCATCGACCGCACCGGCTCGCTGCCCCGCGACACCGACGGCACCGTGCCGCCCACGCTGGTGATAGGTCTGCGCCCGCTGGACTAAGGCCTGTTTCCGCCAGCGTCAGGCGGCCTCGGCGGGGAAACCCGCCACCAGTTTCTTCAGTACCCGCTCCAGCTCGGCCGCGTCCACCGGCTTGTGCAGGACCTCGGAAAACAAGGTCTCGACCAGATGGTCGGCGTCGTCGATGCTGACGTTGCCACTCATCAGCACCATGGGCGGTGGGCGGTGGGTTTCCGCGATGCGCCGCGCCAGGCCGCAACCGTCCAGTTTGGGCATGGCCAGGTCGGTGAGCACCACGGCCCAGTCCTGTTCCTGGCGCTGAAAAAGCGCCCAGGCCTCTTCACCATCTTCGGCCTGGGTGACCACCCAGCCCATGCGCTGCAACAAGGTGCTCCAAGCCCGGCGTACCAGGGGATCGTCGTCCACGAACAGCAGTTCTCGCGTGCCCGAGGGTTCTAGCGCCCGGGTCAGCGCAGCGGTCTCCTCAACCGGTTCGCAAGCCGGCAAATACAAGCTGAAGCAGGCCCCGGCGCCCGGTGCGCTGCGCACGCCGATCACGCCACCATGGCGCGCCACGATGCCATAGGCCACCGACAGGCCCAGACCGGTGCCGCGCCCAACGGCCTTGGTGGTGAAAAAGGGGTCGAACAAACGCGATAGGTGCTCGGCCGCAATGCCAGGGCCTTCGTCCTGCACGGTCAGGCAGATATAGCGCCCCTCTGCCAAGGTGGCGCATTCTGGCGACACGACCACGCCCGGCGCCGCAGGCAAATCGACAGACCGCAAGTGCAGCCAGATCGTGCCGCGACCCTCCATGGCGTCGGATGCGTTCATCAGCAGATTGACCAACACCTGTTGCATCTGGGTCGGGTCGGCCTGCACCGAGGCGTCGTCCGTGTCGCACTGCACCACCAGCGTGCTGCGCTGTGTGAGGCCTGCCGCCATCAGGCTGCGCGTGTCCTCGATCAGCGCACCCAGCGACACCCGTTCCAGATGCGGCGCCGATTGGCGGCTGTAGGCCAGCAATTGGCGCATCAGACCGCTGGCGTACCGGGTGGCCTTCAAGGCCTGTTGCAATGCCTCGTGGCTCGGGTGTGCCGGGTCCAGGTCTTCTTCGGCCACCCGCATCCAGCCGGAGATCGCGGCCAGGGAGTTGTTGAAGTCGTGCGCGATCCCGCCGGTGAAACGCCCCAGGGCTTCGGTTTTCTGACTTTGCATGAGCTGCATTTGCAGCGCTTCCTGCTTCTCGTGCGCTTGCCGCTGCCGCTCCGCGTCTTGCCGCACCCGCAACAAAAGGCCGTTCAAGCCGGTGGCCACCGCCGTCAGCTCGTCACTGCCGTCCACGTCCACCCGGGCATCGGACACCAGCTCCGCCTCGGACACGGTCTTCAACTGCCGGTGCAGGCGGTGCAGGCGGCGCAACAGCAGGTGATCGAGCAAGAACACCAACAGCGCCCCCAGCGCCAGACCGGCCACCGCCACCTGCGCACCAGCGGCCCATGCCAGCGACCGACCCTCGCGGTACAACTGCCGGTCCAGACCCAACACCAGTTCGGCGGCGGCATGGCCATCGTGGTCGCGGATCACCGCATGTACCTGTGCCTGCGTATCGTCCACCTCCTCCATGTGAAAGCCGATCCCGCTGTGACCGGCGTCGGCCAGAGACAGTTGCACCGGCGCCATCAGCACATCGCTGAAGCGCTGCAATTCGGTTTGATCAAAGTGACGGACCACGGCCAGGGCGCCGCTGGGCGGTGCGCCGAGCGCATTTTGTGCGCGCACCGCCGCGATCGAGATCAGCATCAGGCCTGCGCCGGAATGGTGGTAGGTCTGCAACACCGTTTCGCTGTGCGGGTCGGCCAGCACCGGCGCGGCCAGCCGCTGCAGCAACAGCGACGTGTCGCTGGACATGGGACGCAGGCTGCCATCGTCGGCCAGCATCACGCTGGCAACCGGCGCCCCCTCCAGATCCAGCGCCAGCACCTCGGATATGCGCAGCGACTTCATGTTCTCGGCGGTGAAGTTCTCGGACATGAAGTCCGGGTCTTGTCCCGTGACAAACGCTACCGCATCCGACCAGTAGGCATAGTCTCTCCCGGTGGCAGAGAGTCCTTGCATCTGCTGTGCCAACAAACGTTGTGCACGCTCGCCTTCGCGTTCGCCACGTGCGCGCTCCAGACTCGAAAACGACTGCGCAATGGAATAGCCCGACACCAGCACGGCCATGGAGGTGAGCAAACCGACGGTCAGCAGGACCAGCGCCCAGGCTTTATGTTGTAGTGTCATGTCGGTATCTATATCGGCGGGTCCGTGGGTGGGATTGAATTGGGGCCTGTTCACACACCACCCAAAGAGCGATCCGCCTCAAACCGGTCCGGACCTCAATCAAAGACGATCTCGGCGCGCTGTCCATGCGCCTGTGCCATCCAGCTGGCAAGCGCTGCATCGGTAGGGAAAAACAAAGCCCGGTCGTCCAGTTGCAACAGGCACTGCGCGCCGTCGCGCTGCAGGTCGAGCCGCACCGGCAAGCCGCGCAGCAGCTCGCCTTGTTCGGTGATTTCGCGTTTGGGCGGAAATTCGCGCACCAGTTGGGCCACCGCCGGGTTCGATCCATTCACCGCCACCCGCAGGTATTTTCCAAAGCGGCAGCGGGCCGCGGGCAGGTCCCATATCTGCTGGATCTTCAGGCGCAAACCACCCGAAAAACGGTCCGGCTGCGCCAGCGCCTGCACCACGATGAGTTCGTCGTCCTTCAAGGTGTTGCGGTGTGCGTTGATCAGGTTTTCGTCGGCGCTCACTTCCAGTACCGCGGTCTTGTCGTCCAGTTTGAACAAGGCCAGCTTGCCGCGCTGCCCGTTGATGACGCGGAAATCGGTGACGATGCCGGCCAGGATCACCGGGTCGCGGCTCTCCTTCACCTCGTCGAGCGGGGTGCGTGCGAAGCGGCGCACCTCGCGCTCCACTTCTTCAAACAAATGGCCCGAGAAGTAAAAGCCCATGGCGGTCTTTTCCAGCGTGAGCGTTTCTTTCACGCCCCAGGGCATGGTCTCCACCAGGTCGGGCTCTTGCGTGCTCGATCCGTGGTCGTCGCCACCGCCCATGTCGAACAAACCGCCCTGGTTGGCATTGGCCACACTGGCCGCCGCAAACTCAAACGCCCGCTCCACCGAAGCCATCAATTCGGCGCGGTTGCGGTGCAAGGAGTCGAACGCGCCGGCCTTGATCAGCGCTTCCACCGTGCGCTTGTTCAGGCGCGCACGGTCCACCCGCACGCAGAAATCGAACAGGCTTTTGAACGGTCCTTTCTCCTGGCCGTTGGGGCCTTCGCCCCGGCCTTCGCGCGCGGCCACGATCGCGTCAATGGCCAACTGGCCCGTGCCCTTGATCGCGCCCAGGCCGTAGCGGATGGACTTGTCGGTGATGGGCTCGAAGCGGTGGAAGCCGCGGTTCACATCGGGCGCCTCGAAGGTAATGCCCATCTTCTGGGCATCGTCTACCAAGAGCTTGAGCTTGTCGGTGTCGTCCATCTCCACCGTCATGTTGGCGCAGAAGAACTCGGCGGTGTAGTGCACCTTGAGCCAGCCGGTGTGGTACGCGAGCAGCGAGTAGGCGGCCGCGTGCGACTTGTTGAAGCCGTAGCCCGCGAACTTCTCCATCAAGTCAAAGATTTCGTCGGCCTTCTTTTCGTCGATGTCGTTTTTGGCCGCGCCGGCGCGAAAAATCGCGCGGTGTTCGGCCATCTCCTCGACCTTCTTCTTGCCCATCGCACGGCGCAGCATGTCGGCGCCACCGAGCGAATAGCCGCCCAGGATCTGCGCGGTCTGCATCACCTGTTCCTGGTAGACCATGATGCCGTAGGTCTCGCTCAGCATCTCGGCCACCAGCGGATGCGGATACTCGATCACCTCGCGCCCGTGCTTGCGGGCCACGAAGCTGGGGATCAGGTCCATGGGGCCCGGGCGGTACAAGGCGTTGAGTGCGATCAGGTCTTCCAGACGCGAGGGCTTGGCGTCTTTCAGCATGCCCTGCATGCCGCGGCTTTCAAACTGGAACACGGCTTCGGTCTGGCCGCGTGCGAACAGCGCGTAGACCTTTGCATCGTCCAGCGGCACGTTCTCATAACAGAAGTCTTCCCGACCCTTGTGGCGCTTGGCGATGAATTCGCGCGCGATCTCCAGGATGGTCAAGGTGGCCAAGCCCAAAAAGTCGAACTTCACCAAGCCGACCGACTCCACGTCGTCCTTGTCGTACTGGCTCACGGCCGAATCGCTGCCGGGCTGGGCATAAAGCGGGCAAAAGTCGGTCAGCTTGCCCGGCGCGATGAGCACGCCGCCGGCGTGCATGCCGATGTTGCGTGTCATGCCTTCGAGTTTCTGCGCCAGCTCGATCAGGGTTTTGACGTCGTCTTCTTTGGCGATGCGCTCGGCCAGCACCGGCTCCATCTCGATGGCGTAATTGTTCTTGTCGCCCTCCACCTTGGGGTTCGGTGGGTATTGCAGCGTGACCGACATGCCGGGCTTGTTCGGGATCAGCTTGGAAATACCGTCGCAGAAGCCGTAGGCAAAGTCCAGCACCCGGCCCACATCGCGGATGGCGGCGCGCGCCGCCATGGTGCCGAAGGTGGCGATCTGGCTCACGGCGTCCTTGCCGTATTTATCCTTCACGTAGTCGATGACGCGGTCGCGGTTGCTCTGGCAGAAGTCGATGTCGAAGTCGGGCATGGACACCCGCTCCGGATTCAGAAAGCGCTCGAACAGCAGTTTGTACTGCAGCGGGTCAAGGTCGGTGATCTTCAACGCATAGGCCACCAGCGAACCCGCACCCGAACCCCGGCCTGGCCCCACCGGGCAACCATTCTTCTTGGCCCAGTTGATGAAATCGCCCACGATCAGAAAGTAGCCCGGGAACCCCATGTTCAGAATGGTGTTGATCTCGAACTCCAGCCGCTCCACGTAGCGCGGGCGCTCAGCGTCGCGCTTGGCGGTATCCGGGTACAGGTGTGCCAGCCGCTCCTCCAAGCCTTCAAACGAAGACTGGCGAAAGAAGTCCGCCATCGGCATGGGCACGCCGTCGATCAGGGGCGTGGGAAAGTTGGGCAACTGCGGTTTGCCCAAGGTCAGGCTGAGGTTGCAGCGCTTGGCGATCTCCACCGTGTTGGCCACGGCAGACGGCACGTCGGCAAACAAGGCCTGCATCTGCTCGGCGTTCTTGAAATACTGTTCGCGGGTGAAGCGGCGCACCCGCCGGTTGTTGCCCAGTATCTCGCCGTCGGAAATGCACACCCGCGCTTCGTGCGCCTCGTAATCGTCGGGCAGCAGAAACTGCACCGGGTGCGTGGCCACCACCGGCAGGTGCAGTCGCGCCGCCAGCTGCACCGCAGCGACCACATGGCGCTCGTCGTCGGGGCGCCCGGCGCGTTGCAACTCCAGATAAAAGCGGTGCGTGAAAACGCCCGCCAACTGCAAGGCCACGTCGCTGGCGCGCTGGGTGTCGCCCGCCGTCAGCGCCTGCCCCACCGGACCGGCTTGCGCACCCGACAGCAGCAGCAAACCCGCGTTGAGCTCCTGCAGCCATTCCCAGCGCACCAAGGCCTGGTTGCGCTCCAGGTTGCGCGTCCAGGCGCGGGCCAGCAGCTCGCACAGGTTCAGGTAGCCCTGGTGGTCCTGAGCGAGCAAGACCACGCGCGGCACCGCCGGGCTGTGGCTACCGGGCATGGCCCCGGGTTTTTCCTCAGAAAAGCCCTGCAAGAGCACCTCGGCCCCCAGCAGCGGCTTGACCCCCGCCCCGCGCGCGGCCTTGTAGAACTTGATGGCGCCAAAAAGGTTGTTGAAATCGGTGATGGCCAAGGCAGGCTGGCCATCGGCGGCGGCGGCGGCCACCACCTCGTCGATGCGGTTGGTGCCATCGACAACAGAGAACTCGGTGTGCAGGCGCAGGTGTATGAACATCGGCCCATTTTAGAAGCCCGCAGAGGGCATTCCAAGCTCGGTGGCGCCAAGCACCACCAGCATCCGGCCCGGGCGCCGCCGGGCAGTCCGATCGGTGCGTGGTTCAGTCGCGCAGAATGCGCAACACGTCGGAATGGAACTCCCGGCTGTAGAGGATGCCCACCACCGTCACGGTGCCCAGCACCATGGCCAGCGGCGAGACAAACCAGGCCAGGGCCGCAAAAGAGAAGTAATACGCGCGCAAGCCATCGTTGAAGGTATCGGCCGCCGCGCCCACCATGGCAGCGGCGCGGTCGGCGTACTTCTTGCGGTCGAACTTGCCCGAATCAAAGTCTTCGGGTGGCGGCATGGCGCCGATGACCAGCGCCACAAAGGTGTATTGCCGCATACACCAGGAAAAGCGGAAAAACGCATAGACGAAGATCGCCACCAGCACCAGTATCTTGAACTCGAACACCAGCAAGGTCGTGGTCTGCGCGAACGGGATTTCGCTCATCAGCTCGCTGGCCTTGTCGGTCGTGCCCAGCAAAGCAAACAGGCCACCAATGATCAGGATGGAGGTCGACGAAAAAAAGGACGGGGTTTGCGACAGGGCTTGGGTGATGATGCCATCCAGCATGCGCGGATCGCGCTGGGTGGTCTGGCGCATCCAGTAGGCGCGGTAGCGGTTGGTGGTGATCAACAACGAGGATCGCCGCCGCCCCAGCGTGCGGGCAAACCAGGCGTAACCGATCCACAGCGCAAAAAAACCGACCAGCGCCAGCCAGTCGAGCCAGGGCAGGATGTTGAAAATTTTCATGGCGCGATGTTACGCCGCGAACACCCCGTTGGCGTGCGTTCCCACTTGCCCAGCACCACCTCTTGGTGAGAACAAGATGGCCGACTCTGGAAACCCAATGAAGAACAAAGCCAAGCCGGGACCGAGCCTGCGAACACCGTGTTGCAACCCGGCCCTGAAAACCGCCGAGGACCTGAGCGGCTGGCGCCGCCCCAGGCCTTCGAAGAGCCGGTGCTCAGCCCTTGAACTGGGCCGCCACCGCAGCCACGCGCTGGC